>JAITOO010000169.1 GCA_031289875.1 Flavobacteriaceae bacterium | reverse complement strand
ATATCGGAATATTGTTTAAATATATTTTCCCATTTTTCCCTTGAAAGTCCTGTTCCTTTGCCATTTGAAACAAAGAACAACATTGGGATTTTAGTTGTTGATTCAATTTGTATTTTTTTCGCGTTTTCTTTTATCATTATAGCTTCATTTACCATATCATTCGTTATGCCTCTTTTATAAAAGAGACGTTTATATTCAGTTTTTTCATCATCAGTTAATGAACCATATTTTATTGCCGGTATAATCTTGTATAAACAGGGAATTAATTTGATAAATCCACTGTTTACAAGAGATAAACCAAATTTCAATGCTCCAATGTTTATTTTTATGTCATCATAAAAAATCGGCATTGCGGGGTCAAGTCCAACTATGGCGGTAATTTCATTTGGATATTTTTGCGTCCAATATAATGCTTCTATTCCCGACATTGAATGGGGAAATAAAATATAGGGCGGAGCTATTCCGGCATTCGATAAGGCTGTTCTTGTTTCATATAATATTGTGTCAATATCCCTTGAAACATTTGTGATTTCACTATATCCATATCCGGCTTTTTCAACAACTATAATTTTATAATCATTACCAAATTTTGAAAACAATGTTTTAAAATCAAGCATTGGAGAACAAGTTGCCGCACCAGCCATAAAAACCAATTTTATGTTTCCATTCCCTTCAGAATATATATGCATCTTGTGATTATTTACATCAACCATTTTTCCGGGGAAATTAAGCATTAGATTTTCCTCCATATTGCGAGGCGGATTAGTTTTACAAGAAAATAAAAATACTGCAAATACGCCTATTAGCAAACAATTTAAATGATTCATATAATGTAATGCTATTTTATTTATTATTTTTACCATTTTGTCAAGCCCCGAACCGTATGCAGACTTGTTATGTGAAGTGGGAGCGTACTCCATAATTTTATATACTATTTATTTCCTGTTTTATCTTTTATTAATAATTTTAATTTTGGAATATATTTTTCAATTATTATTTCTTCAAAATCTTTTTGCGGCTCATATCTATATGCATTGTATATATAAACAGAATCAGAGAGTATAATATCAAAATATTTTCTATAATCACTATTATCATAAATAACAATTTCATTATAATCGTGTATATTATATGATAAATCAAGTCCTTGATGAACAGGGTTTAAATATATTTCAAATCCATCTAAACTATAATGAGGATTATAATTATATGCTTGACAATATGTTCTTCTATCGCCATTTTTTATAATATATTCTAAAATATTTTGAAATTCTTCTTTATTTAATATATTATCAATATTTTTAATATATTTACTCTCTTTATCAGATATAGAATTGAGTGAAGCGCCCATATATTTATACTCTTCAGCAGAAAGACCAAAAAAATGGTAATTAAGCATTTTATTAAAATATTCTCTTAGTATTTCCACATCATCCGTCGTATATATTTTTTCTCCTTCTATGCGAAATCGAAATTGCTTTTTATCATTATTATCATCAATTAATATCTCATTATAATCGGAGACGGTATATGATAAATTTTCCTTAAAATAATTAATATGTTGGTTAATTGGATTTAAATAAAAATCAATGCCATTAAGATTATAATGCGGATTATTATTATACATGTTACAATATGTTTCTCTATCTCCTTTAGACAAAACAAATTGAACTATTTCTTCAAAAAGTAACTTATCTGTCACAGTGTGTATAGATTCCTTATCTTGAGAAAAAACAGGTAGTACATTTGCCATTAATAAACCAACTATAAGCCATAATCGTCGCATAATTAACTTCTTTTTATTTTATACCATTTTATATTTATTGGTCAAGTCTTTTTTGCATTTTTTATACTATATTCTTCAACCCCGTTTAGCCCAAATTGCACATAACGTTCCGGCTGTTTATGACGTTTTGACAGCCCGAATAAACTTCTTCAAATACTATTTTCTTCATTTTAAAACTATTATTAAAAAATTGTCCGCTTAAGTTTATTTTGAACCTAAAATAATAATTTTCAAATATCAGTCTAAAATCTTATTCGTCGGAAACTTTGTATATCTCAAAATTCAGCACGAAAGTAGCATTGGGCAGCGCCAGATAATTGGAGTTTCTTGCATATCCCAAGCGGGACGGCACGATAATTATGCCTTGCAGTTTATAGGGGTCGTACAGAGTTTTTCCCGAAGGGTGAAATTTCTTTAAATTATCTACCAAACCTTTGTTAATATAGTAAGATTCAACAGTTACCGTGTCCGCAGCAGGTTTTTTGTAAAAATATGGATTTTCCTTTGGAATGCCCAAACCGTCCAGCGTACTTTCGGCGCTGCTGTACAAAGTGTACGTTCCGCCTTCGCCTGCGGTAAAATAGCTTAATCGGTAGTGAATCAATATGTTATTCTCTCCGTTCGGCTGTTCTCCCGAAGCGGGCGCACCAGGGAAAACGGCATACCACGAACCGTCAGAATTTGCTGTAGCTATTGACCTCAAAGATGGTTTTTCGGCGACGCTGACCGTGTCTGTGGTGCTGTATTTATGAATATTTCCATCCGAAGTGTAATAATATTCGTCCAAAAGATTCTGAATTGCCAAATCATCGGCGACATTCTGTTCTTCAATAGACAGGATTTTCACATCGTCGTCTTTTTTACAGGATTCTACGGACATCAACACGCCCAAAATTGCTCCAAATAACAAAATTTTTTTCATCATGTATAAAAATAATAGTAATTTTAATGCGCTAATTTACAATTAAATTTAAAAATTTAAACTTTAATTTGCATTTTCTAATGGAAATTAACACAATTTTGAATATGAGAATAGACAAATTTCTTTGGTGCATACGTTTTTACAAGACTCGGGCTATTGCTTCGGAAGAGGTGAAAAAAAATCGTGTCTCTCTGGGAGACAATGTTTTAAAGCCGTCCAAAGAGGTGAGCGCCGGCGATGTTTACACCATTCGGAAAAATCAAATCGACTATAAAATTAAAGTGTTGCAGATTCCTGCCAACCGCTTGGGTGCAAAATTGGTTTCGCTCTACATTCAGGATTTGACGCCGCCCGAGCAGATAGAAATCATGAAACAGCGAATGTCTGCGCAGAGTTATTACCGTCAAAAAGGAGTGGGGAGACCGACAAAAAAAGACCGCCGCAATTTGGACGATTTCATCGACGATGATGATTTTGATTGAGGGGAAAGAAAGAGGAAAAATAATATTTCGTAGCAAACCCCGCACAGAATCTACGAATTATGAAAATGATAAAAGATTAAAATTTTATTTCAACACTTTCAATTTTGCAAATTTTAACAAAAGTTTCTTTTCGCCTTCGTTTTCAAATTTTATCACGGCTTTAGCGTTGTCGGGGTCACCCTCGATGGACTGCACGCTTCCCCGCCCAAAGCGGTCGTGAAGCACCTCGTCGCCCACATTAAGGTCTGCGGTAGAACCGCCCACTGGATGGCTTAATTTTGCGCTTGACAAAGGTTTGAGATTTTTCGGAACAGTGGTTACAGTTTTTTCTTCTGAAATAGATTTTGCTTTTTGATGGAAATTTTTCGGAGCGAAATCGCCTCCAAAGAAATCGGCATTTAATCCTGAATTATTTTTCGATTGTATAAAATTGATATTCAGCACGTCCAAATATTCCTCATCGACTTCTTCCAAGAAACGGCTCGGTTCGCCGTCCACGATTTTTCCCCAGCGGAAGCGGGTGGTCGCATAGGTGAAATAGGCTTTTTCCTCCGCTCTGGTCAGCGCCACGTAGAACAAACGGCGTTCTTCTTCCAGCTCCTGCCGCGTGTTCATCGACATTTGAGAGGGGAAAAGATTTTCTTCCAGTCCGACAATGAAAACTACAGGAAATTCCAGCCCTTTTGCCAAGTGAATGGTCATCAGCGAGACCTTGTCTTCTTCGCCTTCTTCGTTGTCCAAATCGGAAGCCAGCGCAATGTTTTCTAAAAAGAAATTCAGGCTCGGGTCGCCGCCGTCCAACTGTTTTTGCTCTTCCACAAAGCCTTGCAGACTGTTCATCAATTCCTGAATGTTCTCCACGCGAGAAATTCCTTCGGGAGAATCGTCTTCTTTCAATATCCGTAAAATCCCCGAAGTTAAAGCTACTTTCATCGCTACTTCATATACGTCCTGAGTTTTCAACAGCACCTGAAAACTTTGAATCATCGTCCAAAAATTCAATAATTTATCTGCCGTAGGCTTATTGATGCCGAAATTCGGAGCATAGATTTCAATATTTTCCAAAATCTCGTCCAAAGATTTGTTCATGCTGTCTGTGCCGACAATCAACTTGTTGAGGGTCGTGTCGCCAATGCCCCTTGCGGGATAGTTGATGATGCGGAGCAGAGCTTCCTGGTCTTTGGGATTGACCAGCACGCGCAGATACGCTAACAAGTCCTTGATTTCTTTTCTCTGATAGAACGATAGCCCGCCGAACACGCGGTAGGCGATGTTTTTCTTTCGTAAAGCCTCTTCAATTGCGCGGGACTGGGCATTGGTACGATACAGAATGGCAAAATCCTTGTTTTTCCTTTGCTCGGACATTTTCAGCGAGAAAATCTCAGATGCGATATAATTTGCTTCGTCGGCATCGGAAAGGGCGCGGTACACAGGGATTTTATTCCCTGAGGGATTGCTTGTCCAAATGTTTTTTTTTAGCTGTTCTTTGTTCTTGGCTATCACTGCATTTGCTGCATTGACAATGATTTGCGTGGAACGATAATTCTGTTCCAATGGAATAATCCGGGCGTCCGGATAATCTTTTTTGAAATTCAGTATGTTGCGGATGTTTGCTCCGCGAAAGGCATAAATTGACTGAGCATCGTCTCCGACCACGCAGAGATTCTCAAATCGGGACGCTAATGCCTTGACTATCAGATACTGAGAGTGGTTTGTGTCTTGATATTCATCAACCATGATATATCGGAAACGGTCTTGATATTTTGCCAAGACGTCAGGAAAACGTGTAAGTAACTCATTGGTTCTCAATAATAAATCGTCAAAATCCATCGCACCCGATCTAAAACACCTATCGACATAAACTTTGTAAATTTCACCTGTTTTCGGACGCATGGAATCTGCATCAGCCTGCATTAATTCAGGTTTGTTGAAATATGTCCGAACAGTAATCAGGTTATTTTTGTAGTTGGAAATCCGCCCCAACACTTGTTTGGGTTTGTAAATATCTTTGTCAAGCTGCATCTCGTCAATGATTTTTTTAATGACGTTGAGGCTGTCTTGTGTGTCGTAAATCGTAAAGTTGGACGGAAAACCGAGTTTTGGAGCTTCTGCTCGGAGGATTCTTGCAAAAACGGAGTGAAAAGTTCCCATCCAAAGGTTTTTGGCTTCCGTTCCGCCAATGAGGTTGGAGATACGGTCTTTCATCTCGCGCGCCGCTTTGTTGGTGAAAGTCAGCGCAAGAATGTTGAAAGCATCCACGCCCTGATTAATCAGATGGGCAATACGGTAGGTCAGCACGCGCGTTTTGCCCGAACCTGCTCCCGCTATAATCATCAAAGGTCCTTTCGTAGCGCCGGCTGCCTTCTTCTGTACCTCGTTTAAGTCTGCGAATAAATCTTTCATAGGAAAGACAAAGGTAGGGATTAATTAGGAAATTGGGTAATGTTCTGACAAGTGGATTCGGAACGTAGATTCAGCATCTGAATGCCACCTGTTATCTTGCGTTATTTTTGATGAATAACAAGGAAAATGTAACAAATTATTTGAAAGTATTCAATAGATTTTCAACTTTTTATTTTTAAGCAAAAATGATATTGTATCAGAGTGTTCCAAATATTTTTTTAATAGGTAAAGCAAAAATTAAAAATTTAATTTTTTTGTAGTAGCTTTGCTTCATCAAAATACCTAAAACTATGGCTGAATATAAATTGGTATTGCCCGCTATGGGCGAAGGAATTATGGAAGCAACCGTTACAGGTTGGGTAAAAAACGAGGGCGACTCAATCAATGAAGATGAGATTGTTATTGAAATTGCAACAGACAAAGTAGATTCTGAGATACCGTCGCCTGTATCGGGAAGATTGATTCGGAAGTTAAAGAATACCAACGATATATGTCAAATTGGAGAAGTTTTTGCTATTTTGGAAATTGAGGGCGAAAACACTGAAATAGATACTTCAAATATAAACGTTGAAAAATCTGAAAATCAAATTATTGAAGAAGAAAAAACAGAAGTTGTTTCAGAATTGGAAAAACCTTTGGAAGAGACAATTCAAGAAGATGTTAAATCTGAGGTTGTTTCTAAAGAACTCTTTTTGTCGCCATTAATAAAATCTATCTGCCGAGAAGAAAATATCAGTCATGAGGAGTTGGTAGCCATTCAGGGAACGGGTTTAGGTGGAAGAATTACGAAAAGCGATTTGATGTCCTACCTCAAAAATCAAACGGAATCTTCCGCTTTGTCGAAAGAAAAAAACACTCCGAAAACCGTTGTTTCCGCTTCTGTTGGCGATGAAATCATCGAAATGGACAGAATGCGCAAACTGATTGCAGAACATATGATTGCGAGCAAGCAGACCTCGGTGCACGTTACCTCTTTTATCGAAGCCGACGTTACTAACATTGTGCTTTGGCGCAACAAAAACAAAGACATTTTCCTGAAAAAAGAAGGTGAAAAATTGACGTTCATGCCTGTTTTCGTTCAGGCGGTCGTCAAGGCAATCAAGGAGTTTCCGATGGTCAATATTTCTGTGGACGGTGATAAAATCATCAAGAAAAAAAATATCAATATCGGAATGGCAGCAGCTTTGCCCAACGGCAATTTAATCGTTCCTGTGATAAAAAACGCCGACCAGTTGAGCCTCTCAGGCTTGGCAAAAGTCATTAACGATTTGGCTGCCCGCGCTCGGAATAACCGTTTGAAACCTGATGAAATCAAAGGTGGAACCTACACCATTACCAATTTGGGAAGTTTCGGCAATCTGATGGGAACGCCGATTATCAATCAGCCCGAAGCCGCAATTTTGGCGGTCGGAGCGATTGTCAAAAAGCCTGCGGTCATCGAAACTCCGCAGGGCGATTTGATTGGAATCAGGCATAAAATGTATCTTTCTCATACTTACGACCACCGCGTGATAGACGGTGCGTTGGGTGGAATGTTCGTGAAAAGTGTCTGCGACGAGTTGGAAAATTTCGACCCCGACACAGAAATCTGATGGTTAAAAAACAGACTTGGCATATTTCTTGATAATAGCACGTTCATTAATTAATAACTATTTTTAAGATGAAAAGAACAACATTAACAACATTATTATTAGCTATCGCAGTTCTGACAATAAGCTGTGATAAAAAAGCAACTCAAGAAACAAATGCAACCGCAGACAGTACAGCCGTTCAGGCTGATTCGACAGTGCAAACAAGCACGGCAGTCGCTGATTTGACCCAGATCGAAGGCGCTTACAAAGGAACTATCCCATGCGCAGATTGTGAAGGAATCAAAACGGAATTGACGTTGAACGCAGACCAAACGTACACGCTTTCTGAAACTTACTTGGGTGGAAAAAGCGATGGAAAACCTTTGGAATCCAAAGGAAAATACACTTTTGATGCTGCAACCCAAAAAATTGTTTTGGACAACGCTGACAAAACTGAATACAAAGCCGACGGAGGAAAACTGATTCGGTTGGACACGGATGGCAACGAAATTACAGGACAAAACGCTGCGTACTACATTTTGAGCAAGTAAAAAATCACATTTTCAATTTCATAGAAAACGTCTGAATTAATTTTCAGGCGTTTTTATTTTTAGGTTTGATTATCTGTTTATTACGTGTCGTCTGTGTGCTGATTTTGTGCAAGTTATTGCTTTTTCGCACACTGATAACACTGATTTGACTGATTTTCACAGATAAAACCCAAAGCCTGCCTCGCTTGTGCCTTTTGTTACAAATTCTATTTCACGTTGCAGAGACGTTGCATGCAACGTCTCTACGGTAGAAATGTCGCTGCTATGCACCGTCATTGCGGGCTTGACCCGCTATCCCTCCGTATTTTCAGGAGATTCCGCATCAAGTGCGGAATGACGGAAAAAACAAGGGAGCATGCGCCCTTGTTTCAGGTTGCAGAGACGTTGCATGCAACGTCTCTGCTTTTGCAACGAATTGTATTTCTCTGACAAGGGGATTAATCCCCTTGCTACGCGTCATTGCGGGCTTGACCCGCAATCTCTGCGTATTGCCCGCATCACCACGGGGTTGCAACCCCTTGTCTTATAACTTTTCCACCGTACCGTTCACTTTCAGTTTGATTACTTCCATGCTTTCCAAACCGTCGTTGTCCACCACTTTGATGGCAATTTTTGTTCGTCTTCCGAAAGAAACAGCGACAGAATTGGTAATTATTTATAGGAGTCCATATCCTTTATGGCTGATTATCTGCAAGTTAATATTTATGCTTCTATGTAAATTTACCAATTCCTTATTTTTTAGCGGACAGTAGAGATTTTTTTTATAAATTTGACCCATATTTTTGATTGAAAAAACAATTTATGAGATACAGTTACAGTATTTTATCGG
>JAITOO010000155.1 GCA_031289875.1 Flavobacteriaceae bacterium | reverse complement strand
CAATTATTTTTTGTTATAATGTCCCAAAATGTCCAAGACCAGTACTGTTAAAACATTATCTTGAATTTCATAAACAATTCTATGCTGTTTGGACAGCCTTCGAGACCATGTAGGAACTTCATAATATTTCAGTTGTTCCGGTTTTCCCGTACCCGTTTCAGGGTGTTCTTGGAGTTCTTCCAATAAATGTTCTAATTTATTGTACAAAGATTTATTTCCCGACTTTTTAAGTTTTTTAATATTTATGCCAACTTCAGGTGCAAATTTCAATATGTAGCTCATAACGAATTCAAGTAAGCATGAAGTTCCTTTCGGTTATTTACTATTATTGCATCACTTGTTTGTACGCTTTGTTTTGCTTTGTCAATATGCGCTAATTCTTCTTTTGTGGGTATCCATTCCGAAGTTTTGATGTTATTTTCCACCTCTATATCTAATCCGATAGCGGTTAATACATCCACCGCCATTTTTATTTGTTTAGTCGTCAGCCTTTTTCGAGGTTTAAAAATCACTTGTTCCATAACAATATTATTTCACAAAACTACTAAAAAAAACGGAGAATGGTACTAAATATTTATATTTTTTACGGTCAGGAGTTAGAAATTAGGAATTTCAGGAGGAGAATTAGTGGTTTGAGGAGTAGGGGTATCATGGCTGATTTTTTATATTTTTAGTACTTAAAATTAACTTTTCTCCTAATTTATCTGTAATAAAAGAAGGTAAAGGCGGCAATTCTGAATTTTCCCAAAAATGAGAAGAATAATTTGATACACTATTGGAATTGTTGAATTTGATTTTTTTCATTTCTTCTTTGGAAAGAAATTTTTTATCTAAAACATAAAAATTGGCAATTTCTATATATTTTTTTGTGCCTCCTTTTTTTCGTGTTATATAGCTTTTTTCATATTCAGAAATCGTTTTGATGTTTGAAATCGTAAGTTTTGACGAAAAACTTTCTGAAGAAATATGGTTTACGGTTTTAGCATGTATCCCAAAAAAAGAAAATTCGTTAGGTCTGTCGGGCGTGCAATATTCTATTGAAAGATTTATATTGTTTCCGTTGTGGTCTATTTTCCCTATGGTGTCATTTTTTGACAGCAAATAGTTATTTGATTGTGTGTATATTGATTTGCGATTTGCGCTCATTAACAACCATTCTCCTCTAAAAGAAAGAGGTGAAATGTCCGGAACTATATTTATTGTTATTATTCCTTTTCTCTTGATACTGTCCGTCAAACCCGTATTTTCAAAAGTTCTGTTTTCTACAATATTAAAATCAACAACTTTATTCTTGTCCTTTGAGATATAATATTCGACTATACCGTCTGAGAACGCCCATGGACTGTCATCAACTGAACTATAAGAATAAAAATAGCCTTTCAATACTAAAAATTCTTTCTGTTTTCCTGTTACAACGACCTCCTTAATTTCTTTAAGCGGCGTTAAATAGCCGACAGAGGCTGTCTTTAAATCATTCCAAATAAATTTCTGAGGGACAAAATCGGAATGTACTGCCTCAACCGTGTCGGAATCGGTAATTTTAACTTCATTGTTTACAGCGGCAATATCGAAATTGCCATAAATATCACTTCCTCCAATGATTTTACCGTCATTGGACAACAATGTTACATTGGAAACGGATTGTCTTGTGGTTTGGTTTACAAACCTAACCTGAGCATTTAAAATGAAACTGATTAACAGAAATAAAAACAGGTATTTTGCTTTTTTCATAATAGGCAAATGTATGTAAATTTATAATAAAACCCTAAAAGCTAGGGTTTTATTATTGTTTTTTGACTTTTGTTTCACCAAAGACTTGTTGTCCAGCCTTCGTTGGTATCATATCCGATAATCTCAATTCCAAAGATCATAAGAACTATCCACCATCCACCTTCAGTATTTACTTGTTCTTCCATACTGAGTTCCTGTACATTTAATCTGTTTAAGTTCATAATCGGGATATCCATAGAAATCAAAGTCTTTTAGATTTGATTATCTGTAAGTTAGCATCTATACTTTTATGTAAATTTACCAACTTCAAAAAACACCATCAAAGGTCAGAGTATCTATCCCACACTGCCTTCCAAAGAAATTTCCAATAACTTTTTAGCTTCGACAGCAAATTCCATCGGAAGTTTGTCTAAAACTTCTCGGCTGAATCCATTCACAATCAAAGCGATAGCTGTTTCCGTGTCAATTCCCCGCTGATTGCAATAGAAAATCTGGTCTTCCCCGATTTTGGAGGTCGTCGCTTCGTGTTCAAGTTGCGCTGTTTTGTTTTTAATTTCGATGTATGGGAAAGTGTGCGCCCCGCACTGATTGCCCATCAGCAGAGAATCGCATTGTGAAAAATTGCGCGCTTTTTCTGCGTTCGGCATTACTTTAACCAAGCCGCGATAGCTGTTCTGTGATTTTCCCGCCGAAATCCCTTTGGAAATAATCGTCGAGCGGGTATTTTTCCCAATATGAATCATCTTTGTACCTGTGTCTGCCTGCTGAAAATGGTTGGTTACTGCAATTGAGTAGAACTCCCCGATGGAATTGTCGCCTTTCAGCACACAAGACGGATATTTCCATGTAACAGCCGAGCCTGTTTCAACCTGCGTCCATGAAACCTTAGCGTTTTTCTCGCATAACGCTCTCTTGGTCACGAAGTTATATACCCCTCCTTTGCCCTCTTTGTCGCCCGGATACCAATTTTGAACGGTAGAATATTTGATTTCCGCATTGTCCAGAACAATGAGTTCCACCACTGCTGCATGTAGTTGGTTTTCATCACGTTGAGGAGCCGTGCAGCCTTCCAGATAGGAAACATAGCTACCCTCGTCGGCAACGAGGAGCGTGCGTTCAAATTGTCCCGTACCTGCCTGATTGATACGAAAATAGGTAGAAAGTTCCATTGGGCAGCGTATGCCTTTCGGCACGTAACAAAATGAGCCGTCAGAAAATAGAGCAGAATTTAACGCTGCGTAAAAGTTATCGCCCTGCGGGACAACTTTGCCTAAATATTTTTTCACCAAATCGGGGTGGTTTTGAATTGCCTCGCTGATGGAGCAGAAAATAATTCCTTTTTCAGCCAAAGTTTCAGAGAAAGTGGTTTTCACAGAAACGCTGTCTATCACTGCATCTACGGCAACGCCTGTCAAACGTTTTTGCTCTGCGAGAGAAATTCCGAGTTTTTCAAAAGTTTTCAGCAGTTCAGGATCAACTTCGTCCAAACTTGCGAGTTCGTTTTTCTTTTTCGGAACAGCATAATATTTAATAGACTGGAAATCCGGCTCTTCAAAATGAATATTTGCCCAATGTCCCGGACGCTGCATTTTCAGCCAGATTTGGAAAGATTCCAAACGCCAGTCAAGCATCCAAGCGGGTTCGTTTTTCCTTTTGGAAATCTCGCGGACAATGTTTTCATTCAGTCCAACGGGAAAATCTTCGTACTCTAAATTGGACGTCCAGCCGTATTCATATTCTTTGGTTTCAAGGTCTTGTCTTAGTTCTTCTTCTGTATATTTGTTGCTGCTCATGAGTCAATATTAAGATTTGGATATGCCCAAAGGTACGCAGGTATGCGCATGGAAGGCAAAAAAAATCATAGATTTTTTTAATGTCAAAATAGTGAAAATCCTGCTTATACGGCAAAACTTTCTCCACAGCCGCAAGTTCTCTGCGCATTCGGGTTGTTGAAAACAAAACCTTTGCCATTCAGTCCGCCGTGATATTCAAGTGTTGTTCCGACCAGATATAAAAAGGATTTTTTTTCGACAAGGATTTGAAGCCCTTGGTCTTCAAATATTTTGTCGTCAGGTTTTTGTTCGTGGTCGAAAGTGAGTTTATATGACAACCCCGAACAGCCGCCGCTTGCCACGCCTACGCGTATGAAATCTTTGGCGTAATCGAAACCTTCTTCTTTCATCAGTTGAATGATTTTTTCCTGTGCCGATGGAGATACTTTTATCATGATATGTTATTTTTAATAAGTCTAAGTACAAAGTTAGGGAATTTTTAGATTTTTTACGTTTTGCCTGTCTTGTTTCTGTTGGCTTGGGTAAAACTCGTGAATCGGATACTCCCGAAAATAAGCTGATAGATATTCTTCCATAGGAGGTGCAAAGATAAGATTTTTTTCCTTGTGATAAATTTTGGTGCGGTTGCCCTGAAGAGTTCTAAAAGATTCAATTCAAAAACCCAAAAATTTCTTATTTTTGCACAGAAAAAGCACAAAAATATGTCTGAAATCAGAGTGCGGTTTGCGCCAAGTCCTACGGGATTTTTGCACATCGGAGGCGTGAGAACCGCTTTATATAATTATTTGTTTGCCAAAAAACACAACGGAAAATTTATTCTCCGAATTGAAGATACCGACCAAGCCCGTTTCGTGGAAGGAGCAGAGCAGTACGTCGAAGAAGTCTTGAAATGGTGCGGGTTAGAGCCTGAAGAGAGCGTTGAAAAAGGCGGAGATTTTGCGCCTTACCGCCAATCGGAAAGGAAAGAAATTTACCAAAAATATATCACTGAAATTCTTAAAACAGAGTACGCCTATCTGGCTTTCGACACGCCCGAAGAGCTGGAAAAACTCCGCGCGGTTGCCGAAGAGCAGGGAAAAGTTTTCTCCTACAATCACGAAGTCAGAAATTCTTTGAACAACAGTCTGAGGCTCTCCCCTCAAGAAGTTGAAGAAAAAATCTGTGAAGGAACACCTTACGCTGTGCGCTTCAAAATGCCGGAACAGCGGATTCTGCCTTTGCAGGACATCATTCGCGGCAAATTCAGCATTGATACTTCCGGTTTTGACGACAAAGTTTTGGTTAAAACCGATGGAATGCCGACCTATCATTTTGCCAATGTTGTGGACGACCATACGATGAAAATCACGCACGTGATACGCGGCGAAGAATGGCTTGCTTCTCTGCCCCTGCATGTGCTGTTATATGAGGCTTTCGGCTGGGAAGTTCCGCAGTTTGCCCATCTTCCGTTGATTCTGAAACCTGAAGGAAAAGGAAAACTCAGCAAGCGCGACGGCGACAAATTCGGGTTTCCTGTATTTCCGCTGGCTTGGCAAAACAAACAGGACGGAACATCGTCTATCGGTTACCGTGAAGAAAGCTATCTGCCTCAGGCTTTTGTAAATATGCTCGCTTTGCTGGGCTGGTCGCCGAGCGACAACAAGGAAATTCTGTCTCTGGAAGAAATGATTCAAGAGTTTGATTTAGAGAAAGTTCATAAATCGGGAGCGAGATTTAATCCTGAAAAGGCAAAATGGTTTAATCACGAATATATTTTGGCTGCCGAACCGACGGAACTGTTGCCGTTTTTCCAAGAGGTTTTAAAAGAAAAAAATATTCCGATTGACGAGGTCAAAGATTTGAGAATCATTTCTTTATTGAAAGAAAGAGTCAATTTCGTTAAGGAAATTTGGGACAATGGTTCATTTTTTTGGATTCGCCCTTTGGAATACAACGAAAAAAGCATGAAAAAAGCAATTAAAGAAGACAGCAAAGAGGTTATAAATCAGCTTATCACCGGTTTTGAAAGTTTGAATTTCGACGAAAAAACGCTTCACGATTATATTCACGATTTTGTAGAAAAAAACGGCTCAGGCTTCGGCAAGGTGATGCAGCCACTTCGTATAGCTTTGGTTGGCGACCTTAAAGGTCCTGATATTCCGATAATTATGGAAATCTTAGGAAAAGACGAAAGTCTTGAAAGATTAAAAATTTTATATTCAAAAATTTAATAACTTTACATTCATAAAATTCTATCAAAATGAAAATAGCAGTAGCGGCAGACCACGCAGGATTCACTTATAAAAACCTGATTTTTAAATATTTAGAAAACAAAGACTATACAGTTCACGATTTCGGAACTTATACGTCTGAGAGCGTTGATTACCCCGATTGCGTACATCCGCTGGCAACCGCAGTGGAAAGCAAAGAGTTCGACTACGGAATTGTAGTCTGCGGCAGTGGCGAGGGCGTTTCGATGACCGCTAACAAACATCAGGGAATCCGTTGTGCGCTATGCTGGAACGAAGAGGTTGCCGAAATAACGCGCAAACACAATAATGCCAATGTGTTGGCTATTCCCGAACGATTTATTTCCGAAGATTTGGCTTTGAAAATTGTGGACAAATTCCTGCATACGGATTTCGAGGGCGGAAGACACGAAAGAAGAGTGGAGAAAATTCCTGTGAAATAAAAGTAATCCAAGAACGAAGAAATTCTTTTGAAAGTTTATGAATCTAAAATTCGCTTTTTAAAAGCGGACAATAATAAAATTTTTAACAACTCCAAAAAAATCAAAGGATTAACTTTTCAATAAAAACTCTTTAAAGTCTTCAAAATCATTCTTTAAGGAAAAAGCAAAACTCTCTTTTCCCTCTAAATTTTTGACCTGTTCGGGAATGACGATTTTTTCTCTCAAATCTTGCGGATAAACGTCCAAGAACTTACAGGCATGCGCTGTTGACAGGAAAACCGTAAAATCTTCCGCATGACGACCGTATTCTTTTGCTGCCAAATACGCCACCGCTGTGTGCGGACAAGCGATATACCCATATTTTCCGTACAATTCTTCAATGCCTTTCAGGGTTTCTTCGTCCGTGAAAGAATAGGGTGTAATGATTTTTCGCAATTCTTCAATATCGTTGCCAAACAAATTCAGAATGCGCACCCAATTGCTCGGATCGCCCACGTCCATTGCGTTGGAAAGTGTCTGCACAGAGGGTTTGGGACGATATTCTCCCGTCTTTAAATATTGAGGGACGGTGTCGTTACTGTTGGTTGCCGCGATGAAATGTTTGACAGGAAGCCCCATTTTGTATGCCAGCAATCCCGCTCCAATGTTGCCGAAATTTCCGCTCGGAACACAGAAAACCACGTTTTTCTTTCCTGCTCTGACTGCCTGCGCATAGGCGTTGAAGTAGTAAAAAGTCTGCGGAATCAGGCGGGAAATATTGATGGAATTTGCCGAAGTCAGGCGGAATTTTTGATTGAGTTCGCGGTCGTTAAAAGCCTGCTTCACCAGCGCCTGACAATCGTCGAAAGTGCCGTCCACTTCAATGGTGCGGATATTCTGACCATTGGTCGTCAGTTGCTGACGCTGTATTTTGCTCACTTTTCCTTTGGGGAAGAGAATCGTAACCTGAGTGGCTTTCACACCAAGAAAACCGAGAGCCACCGCCCCACCTGTATCCCCTGATGTGGCTACTAAAATGTCCAGCGTTTTTTCATTTTTTCCGGAAAGATACGCCATGACACGGCTCATGAACCTTGCCCCGAAATCTTTAAAAGCCAGCGATGGACCATGAAACAACTCCAATACTGCCAAATGTTCACTCAAAAGAACCACAGGAGCAGTAAAATTCACAGCATCGTTGATAATTTTTTGTAAATCTTCTTTCGGAATATCTTCGCCAATCAAGGCGTGAGCCGCCTCTAAAGCAATTTCCTGAAAGGACAGGTCGGGCAGGCGGTCGATAAATTTTTGAGGCAGACGGGGAATTTCGATCGGCATATACAAGCCTTTGTCTTGCGGAAAACTGTTGAAAACCGCTTCTTTAAAGGAAACACTGAGATTTGTATTATTGGTGCTATACAATTTCATGGTATGAATTGAATTTAAAGGCATAAAAGTAGTGATTTTTCATTGAAAAATTAAGATGTGTAAAATATAATTTTTGCCCGTCCACACACACTACCTCCATCCACCACGCCTGCAAAAAGAGTGGAATTTCAGAGTGTTCTTCACAAAAAAAATTCATCAACTTGTAAATCGTTTGTTGATAACGGACGATTTGTTGTCGCTGGTAAATTGCCCATTTGATGCCTTTTACCGCATCAATATATTCCGTTGAGAGTTTTATTTCATTCATAAATGTTAATATAAAAAGCCAAATAACCAAAGTGGTATTTTGTTTGCGAAACCATATTCTATATTGTCGGCAGCGATGTAAGCGTTGTTTGCACCTGT
>JAITOO010000153.1 GCA_031289875.1 Flavobacteriaceae bacterium | reverse complement strand
CTGTTCAAACTCAAAATCATGAACTTCTATCAGGGGCTGCCTTTGAGCGGAAAGTGAAATTTTGTTTTTTTGTCTTTAAACCCTAATTCCGCCTAAAAATACGCAACATGTCTTTTCATTTATCTGCAAATCAGCATATTATATGATTTTTTGCTTTCTCAAATATTCCGTATTTCTAAATTTTTCCTTTTGCTACAATTTTGGGTCGAGCGGTCTGTCGGCGAAAATCAAAAATTCCGCCGAAAAAAAACTGAAAAATTATAACGGATCAATGTCTATATCTATCCGTACCGAACGGTATTTTTGTATCTGCAAGATATTTTCCACCGCTTTTTTAATGTAAGTTTTAATATTTCGGGTTGATTTATTCGCAGGATGTTTAATAAGTATCTTATAAATATACAGATTGTTAATTCTTGGAATAATACCCTCTTCCGCACCTAAAATCAACGGTTCTTGAATGTAATTTTTCAAATACTGCGCCGCCAGTTCCGCCGTTTTGTGCGCCGTTTCCTGATTTTTATGCCTGAAAGTGAGCTCTATCAGACGAAAATACGGCGGATATAAAAATTCTTTCCGCTCATACAAAATTGCATCTTTTGCCAAATTATAATTGTGTTCCTGCAAAAATAGAAACAAGGGATTTTCCGGTATAAAAGTCTGAATCAGCACTTTACCCTCTTCGTCCCGCCTGCCTGCGCGCCCGCTGACCTGCGTGAGGAGCTGGACTGTCCGTTCCGAAGAACGGAAATTCGGCAGGTTCAGCAAAGAATCTGCACGAATCACACCCACCAACTGTACATTGTCGAAATCCAATCCTTTGGTAACCATTTGTGTCCCTATAAGTATATCAATTTCATGCAGATACATTTTTTCAAACAAGATTTCGTAAGCATGTTTGCGCCTCATCGTGTCCGCATCCATGCGGGCAATCCGAGCTTCAGGAAACAAAAATTTCAATTCCTCTTCAATCTGTTGAGTTCCAATCCCTTTTGTTTCTAATGAATGAGAATGACAGCGAGGGCAAACATTGGGCAAAGCCATAACATAACCGCAGTAATGACAACGCAGTGAGGAAGTTGCTTTATGATACGTCAGAGAAACATCGCAATTGGGGCAAGACGGCGAATATCCGCAGTGATTGCACTCCACAACGGGCGCAAATCCACGGCGGTTGTGAAATATAATCGCCTGTTTTTTAGCATTTAATGAGTTTTCGATTTCTTCTTTCAGTTCAAAAGAAATATTCGGCGTAGCAGACGGTTTTTTCAAATCGATCATAGAAATTTCCGGCAGTCGAATGTTTCCGTAGCGTTCCTGCAAATCCACCCAGCCGTATTTTTCTTGCTCATGATTGTAATAGGCTTCTATTGAGGGGGTTGCAGAGCCAAGCAAGACTTTCGCCTCCTGCTGCTTTGCCAGAATCTGCACGCAGTCGCGGGCGTTGTACAAAGGTTTCAAATCAGTTTGCTTGTAGGAAGAGTCATGTTCCTCATCTACAATGATTAAGCCGAGATTTTTCAACGGAAGAAAAATTGCCGAGCGCGCACCAATCAGGATTTTATAGCGATGATTGAGTGCGTTTTTCCAAACCTCTGCCCGCTCATTTTGACTGATTTTCGAGTGATACACCCCGACTTCGTCGCCAAAACGCTTTTTGATTCTCGCAACCAATTGTGTAGTAATCGCTATTTCAGGCAGGAGAAAAAGGACGTTTTTATTAGCATTTAACTGTTCGTCAATGAGATGAAAATAAATTTCCGTTTTTCCCGAAGAAGTAATTCCGTGCAAAACAACCGTCGAATGTGTCTCGAATTGTTTTTTTATGTTCTCGAAAGCCTTTTGCTGAGCAGAACTCAGCGAGCGGGAATTCTCAACGTCTTCGCCATATTCTTTGATTCGATCTTTTTGAAGCTGATATTCTTGTAAATAACCTCTGTCAATCAGGGATTTAACTGCTGAGATAGAAGATTTTTCGACCAAAGATTTTTTCTCGACAGGCGAGGTTTGCTCTCTTAGAATTTGAATGAACGAAAGCAGGGCTTCGCGCTGTTTCACTGCTCTTTGTACGTCTTCCAGCGCAGATCTGAAAAGATTTTCATCTTCAAAATCCGGACTCAGACGGAGGTAAGTGATTTTTTTTGGTTTATATTTTTCAATAATTTTTTCGTCCAATTCAATTAATCTTTTGTCATACAGGGATTTAATTGTTGGAATAATGATTTTTTTGGGAAGAAAAACTTCGATTTCTTTTAAACTGATAGACGATTTATTCGCCAAACTCTGCATGACAAAGGTTTCCTGTTCGTCCAAATCCGTCCAGCCGATTTCCCTATCGGTTTTACGGATAAAAGTTTCGCTTTCCAATTTCAAAACGGACGGAAAAGCATTGCGGTACACATCGCCGAGCGAACAGAGATAATAATCTGCAATCCATTTCCAGAGAAAGATTTGGGCTTCGGTAACCATCGGAAAATCTTCCAGTACGGAATAGATTTCTTTGGTTTTGTAGAGTTCGGGCTTACGGTCGTGCAGAGATTCCACGATTGCCGTGTAGAGTTTTTTTCCACCGAAAGGTACAACCACTCTTTGCCCGATTTGAAACTGATTTTGAAGTTCTTTCGGGATTTCATAAGTATAAACGCCGTCTAACGACAAGGGAACGATGACATCGGCAAACTGCAAACTGTAATTTTTATGTTCAAAGGTAAGAAAATCGGGATACTTATAAGGATTTATTGATTAATTTTATTACCGCCTCTCTGAAATAGTCCTATGCTTGCCTGCGCTTTGGGAAGTACCGTGATGTCGGCAATTTGTACATGGGCGGGGCGGGATACGGCGTAAAAAACAGCATCGGCAATATCTTCCGCTTTTAATGGTTCAAAACCCTGATATACAGCATCTGAGCGATTTTGGTCTCCTTTGAAGCGGACTAAGGAAAATTCCGTTTCCACCGCACCGGGTGCGACATTCGTAACCTTAATCCCGCAGGGGAGCAAATCCATTCTCATTCCTTGACTGA
>JAITOO010000191.1 GCA_031289875.1 Flavobacteriaceae bacterium | reverse complement strand
TTTGCACTTTGGCAATCGGGGCAGTAAAGAGTAATTTTTATTTTCATACAACAAAATTAACACTTTTTCCCTGATTGTCAATCTTTTATAACAGCATACTTTTTATAACACTACCGAATATATTTCTATACCCCCATTCTTTCTAAGGAAAGCATTACTGTTGTTTTTTTTCAAAATCCAGAATCGTGTGTTCTTGAATGTTGTTGCCAATTTCCACTACTCTTTCGAGTGCGAGTTGGGTTGCTGTCAAAGTGTTGGCAGTCATCTCTGCAGAACTTTCTGCTTCGGCACCCGAAGTAAAAGTAAAGACAATAACCTTTTCTGTTGACGACTTGATTTTCCACGTACCCGCATAATCTTTTGTGAGGTCATTTTCGTAAATTGCTTTAAATGCCTTATTTGCATCGAAAGTAAAAACAAGACTGTTGTTATGCCTGACAATGTCACCGCCCTTAAAACCGTTTTCCACATTGTAAGTGGTACTCGTGATGCAATTCCATTCGCCATACAACAACTCCTCGTCAAGCAATGGCGGCGGAGGTGGGTCTTCTTTACAGG
Organism: Flavobacteriaceae bacterium; assembly: GCA_031289875.1. GTDB lineage: Bacteria > Bacteroidota > Bacteroidia > Flavobacteriales > Weeksellaceae > Apibacter. The sequence continues at coordinate 3,869 of JAITOO010000191.1, read as the reverse complement.
AATTGAATGAAAACACCGCAACTGCCAACAGGCAGATTGCAAATAAACTGGATAATTTTTTCATTTTTGATAATGATTTTAGTTATTATTGATAAAAAATTTATAATTATTTTTTTGAACAAAGAATGTTAAATATTGAACAATACAGATTATTTAATACCTTGGCTCTTATCTAAAACGTTGCATTTTTTGGCGTTCTTGGAAAGGGAATGACGTCCCTGATATTCTGCATTCCCGTAACGAACAGCATCAGACGCTCAAAACCAAGCCCGAAGCCCGAATGCGGAGCCGTACCGAAGCGTCTCGTGTCGAGATACCACCATATATCTTTTTCGGGTATGTTCATCTCTTTTGCTCTGTGGGTAAGTTTTTCCAAATCCTCCTCGCGCTGCGAGCCGCCTATGATTTCGCCGATTTTCGGGAAAAGCACGTCCATTGCTCTAACCGTTTTGCCATCAGCATTTTGCTTCATATAGAACGATTTGATTTCCTTCGGATAATCGGTTAGAATTACAGGTTTTTTAAAGTGCTGCTCAACTAAATAACGCTCGTGTTCCGACTGCAAATCCACTCCCCATTCGACAGGGAACTCAAATTTTACACCATTTTCTATTGCTTTAAGCAAAATCTCAATACCTTCGGTGTAGGTCAGACGAACAAAATCGTTTTCTATCACAAATTTTAACCTGTCAATCAGTTCATTATCATACATCTTTGCTAAAAATTCAACGTCTTCTATACAATTTTTCAATGCCCAATTAACGCAATACTGTACAAAATCCTGTGCAAGTTGCATATTTTCAGCAATTTCGATAAAGGCAACTTCAGGCTCAATCATCCAAAATTCTGCCAGATGTCGCGGAGTGTTCGAGTTTTCGGCGCGGAAAGTAGGTCCAAAAGTGTAAATTGCACCCAAAGCCATTGCCCCAAGTTCCCCTTCCAACTGCCCTGACACCGTGAGAGCCGCAGGCGAACCAAAAAAGTCGCCCGAATAGTCAATAGAACCGAACTCATCTTTTTTAAGGTCGTATAAATTCATTGTTGTTACCTGAAACATCTGTCCTGCCCCTTCGCAGTCGGACGAAGTGATAATCGGTGTATGAAAATAAAAAAAGCCTCTTTCATGAAAAAACGAATGAACAGCCATAGCCATATTGTGCCTTATGCGAAAGACTGCCCCGAAAGTGTTTGTACGAGGGCGAAGATGGGCTATTTCACGCAAATATTCAAGTGTATGTCCTTTCTTCTGCAAGGGGTATTTTTCTGGGTCGGCGGTGCCGTAGATTTCTATTTCGGTAGCCTGAATTTCAACGCTTTGCCCCTGTCCCATAGATTGTGTCAAAAGCCCATTAACGCTAACGGAAGCCCCTGTTGTAACAGGCTTTAACTCCTCTTCCGAAAACTTTGTTAAATCCACTACAACCTGAATATTGTTAATGGTAGAACCATCGTTTATGGCAATAAAACTTACGTTCTTGTTGCCCCTGCGAGTTCTGACCCAACCTTTTATATTGATTTCCTTCCCAAAATCTACGCGTTTAAGTGCCTTTGAAATAATTACTCTTTCTATATTTTTCATTTTTAAAAATAAATTTAAGATTACCAGATTTAAAATAAAGACAAGACTCTATAGCAAACAGTTAGAATTTCGTAATTGCTCATTATTCATTATACAAATTGCTTTAAAAATCTTACATCATTCTCAGAAAACAACCTTAGATCTTTTATCTGAAATTTCAGGTTTGTTATCCTTTCAATGCCCATTCCGAAGGCATAACCCGAATAAATTTTCGAGTCTATACCGCAAGTTTCCAGCACATTAGGGTCAACCATACCGCAACCGAGAATTTCCACCCAGCCTGTATGTTTGCAAAACGGACATCCCTCACCACCGCAGAGATTGCACGAAATATCCATCTCTGCACTCGGCTCGGTGAACGGAAAATACGAGGGACGAAGACGGATTTTAGTCTCTTCTCCAAACATCTCTTTGGCAAAATAGAGCAAAGCCTGCTTTAAATCAGCAAAAGAAACGTTTTTGTCAATATACAAGCCTTCGACCTGATGAAAAAAGCAATGTGCCCGATACGAAATCGCCTCGTTGCGATAGACACGACCCGGACAAAGCACTCTGATTGGAGGCTTTTGAGAGGTCATAACACGTACCTGTACGCTCGAAGTGTGCGTACGAAGCAAAACATCAGGCGATTTTTCAATAAAAAATGTGTCCTGCATATCACGTGCAGGGTGCTCGGACGGAAAATTCAGGGCAGTAAAAACATGCCAGTCATCTTCAATTTCAGGTCCGGAGGCAATGGTAAATCCAATCCTCGAAAAAATGTCAATAATCTCGTTCCTAACTATCGAAAGCGGGTGTCTTGCCCCCAATTCTACGGGCTCGGCTGAACGGGTAAAGTCCTCAAACTCAACCGCACCACCTTTTGACGTAAAACTTTCTCTCAAAGCATTGATTTTATCAGTTGCATTTTGACGTAAAGTATTGAGCAGTTGTCCTATTTCGCGCTTTTGCTCGGCAGCAACCGAACGAAAATCGTCAAAAAGAAGAGAGATTTCGCCATTTTTACTCAAATATTTAATTCTTAAAACTTCAATATCTTCGATAGAATTTGCCGAAAAAGTTTCTACTATCTTGTTTAATTTGGATATCTTTTCTTTCATATTTTCAGGCATTTAGATAATAACCGTTTCCGTCAGTGATTATTCGTTATTTGATATGCGAAATTACAAAAAAATTACCATTTATCATTATTCTCTTTCTGGCTGCTAAAACTTTTTTTGAGGCACTGTTAATAATGAACAATGAATAGCGAATAGTGAACAATGGGGTAACACTGCACAGCATTGAGTGTGTGAATCTATCGAATACCGTTTCTTTTCGTTTAATTTATTTTTACAATCCAATAATTTGTATTACTTTTGCAGTCGTAAAATCAAAACATGGGGCATTAGCTCAGTTGGTTAGAGCGATTGGTTCGCAATCAATAGGTCATCGGTTCGACTCCGATATGCTCCACAAAAAGCACATTACTCCCTGATGATTAATGTGCTTTTTATTTAATTGATGAACAAAAAACAAATACTATGATTTAGAAAAAAATCATTTACCCAAATATTTCCCGCAATTCCTTATTGCTCAATTTGCCTATCCAATTTTCTCCAGTGGCAACTGTCATGTCGGCAAGGTGTTTTTTCTTTTGTATCATCTCGTCGATACGTTCCTCAAAAGTATTTTTGCAAATCATGCGGTGTACCATCACGTTTTTTGTTTGACCGATACGGTAAGCGCGGTCGGTGGCCTGATTTTCAACGGCGGGATTCCACCACAAATCGTAGTGAATCACGTGAGAAGCGGCAGTCAGGTTCAAACCCGTGCCGGCTGCTTTGAGCGAAAGGACAAATATCTTGTCGGCGCGATTGTGCTGAAAACGCTTCACCATATCTTCCCTTTGCGCAATGCTGCTTCCACCGTGATAAAACATCGGCGTTTCACCAAAACGTTCGGTAATGAAGCGTGTCAATAAGTCTCCCATCTCTCTGAATTGCGTAAAAATCAACACTTTTTCGTTGCTTTGGGTGATGCTGTCGAGCAATTCAAACAATAATTCCACCTTACCCGAAAGCGAAGCGTCAAACTGTCCGTTTTTCAGGAATTGTGTGGGATGATTGCATATCTGTTTCAGCGCCAGTATCATTTGCAACACCAAACCTTGCCGTTTGAACAGCGTTTGACTATCACTGGATTCATAACCTTCGATTTCTTCCATCGCCGCCTGCATGGTCTTTTGGTACAGAGTGGCTTGTTGTTTCGTCAGTTGGGCAAATTGATTTTGTTCTATTTTGTCGGGCAA
>JAITOO010000170.1 GCA_031289875.1 Flavobacteriaceae bacterium | reverse complement strand
GTAATAATGAAACATTTTTGATTAGTATAATAATTCTCATTATCTAATAAAAAAGGCATATATTTTGTCATGTTGGGATAAATTATTTTTTGTTTAGAAAAAACGTCCCAATAACTTATCGTATCTTGTGTTTCAAACCATTGATTATTAGTCTTTTTTCTTGCACCGATTTCGCCTGTTTGTTTTAATCTATTGTATCCAAAACTCATAAGATGTTGTTTTACAGCGGGATATTTTTCAATTTCAATTTTTAGACTTGGAAATGTTGTCATTAGATATAAATCAGCAAATTCGTAGCTATAACGCTTAATATCTCGCCCCCTCAAAATAGGTCGTATAATTTCGGCACTTTTTGCGTCTTGTTCAATCAGTTCATCTTTTTTCTTTCCATCTATGATAAATGCTTCATTGTATCCTGTCAAAATTCCACGATAAATGTTAATATCCCAATCTTTCAACGGCGTACCAACTGCCTCAATTTTAGCCTTTATACGTTGTTCAATGGGCGACAAAATTACCCAACTGTCAGAAGTGGAAAAGTTACAGATTGAGGCATTTTGTCTAATAAAAACGCTCAAATCTTTTATACCTTCTTTTTTTACTACGCAAGCCATTGTTTGTTGTCGGTTTTTATCCTTTTGCAGCATTAAAATATTCACATCAACCGTAGCCTCATCAAACACTTTTACGCCTGCAAAATCAATCAGCAGCATTGGATTGGTTTGTTCAACAAAAAACTGCCGCGTTTTTTCGCCGTAACCCGCTCGCATCCATTTGTTGGAAGTGATAAAACACGAGCAACCATTTGGTTTTAATAATTTATTGCCGAGTTCATAAAATAAACAATAAATATCACCTGTACGCTCAAAAACAGAATAATTCATCTGCTTGTAAGCATTTGTAATCTCTCCCATTGATTGCAACTGTATATACGGCGGATTCCCAATAATTGCATCAAACCCAACAAAATCGCCATCTTCATTCAGCACTTCTGGAAACTCAAATCGCCACTCGAAAGAGGCTCGTACCTTGTCGTTGTAGATTTTTTCGAGTTCGGCAACTTTGGCGGTCAATTCGGCAATAATATCTTCAAAATCGGCGGCATCAAAACGGCTTGTATGTTCAAAAAGTTTGTTTCGCGCCTCCCGTAAAGCCATAAAATCTTTGTCTTTTACATCATTTAGTTTTAGATAATATTTTCGTATCTCATTTATATCATTGAGTATCTGTCGTTTTCGCTCTTTGTTGCTCGTGATTTTATATTCCCATACAAGTTTTTTGTAACGCTCTGTTTGCTGTTTTACCTTTATTTCCATTCCTGGCGTTCCTGTAAATTTATCACGCAAATCAAACCTGTTAATCAGCGAGTTGCCGCATTTCATATTGATGTCGATATTCGGCAAGGTTTCAAGTTCAGTATCATTTTTATAGAACGCATTTTTCAACAATTCAATCCATAGCCGCAACTGGCAGATTTTCACTGAATTAGGATTTATGTCAACGCCAAACAAGCAATTTTCGATTATCGTTTGTTTTTCGCAAAAAAGAGTTTTCTGCACTCGCTGGCTTTCCTGACTTTGAGGATTGTAATTGAAAAAATTATTTTCGTAGTCGGTAATAATCAGTTCGTCGTTTTCAGTCGTTATCTGATAGTCTTTCAGCCGTTTACCTTTTTTATCGACTAAAATTCCCAATTCCGATTTCAGCCTAATCATTTCATTCAGAGCCGAAACAAGAAAATGCCCGCTACCGACAGCGGGGTCGCAAATGCGAATGGAATTGAAAATCGTGTTTGCTTCTGCAATGGAAATTTTATCGCCAATAATGTTGTAAATGTCATTTATCGTTTGTAGTGGCGAAAAATTTTTCGCCACTACCGCAAAATGTTCGTTGAATTTCTGCAAAACCGTCGCCGAAATCGTTTCGCTACACATATACATCGTGATAAACGAAGGCGTAAAGAACGAGCCGTCTTTGTATCCGTTGATTTTTTCAAAGATAAGCCCTAATACGGAGGAAGATATGAGCGACTTGTTTTCTTCCTGAATATCTTCCGAGCCTTCGCTGCTGAAATCGTAAGCGTCGAGAAATTTCAACAAATATTCCAAAGGGCGCATCGCGGGAGCGGCATCGTGCAAAACGGTTTTGGAATACAGTTTTATTTTGATATTATCCTGTAAATTATTGATAAATATTGTTTTATCTTCAGTTTCCGTTTTTTCAAACAGAGAACTGTTCAGGTAAGGAACGTGAGCAAAGCGGGTTTTCAGTTCGCCTTTACGTTCATCTTCCGTCCGAGCCAAAACCGAGAAAAACAGACTGTTAAGGTCGTCATAACCGTTGAGTTTGTCAGTCGAAAGAAAAGCAAATTTTTTGTCGCCACTGTGATATTTAATAATCTGTGCTTCAAGAAGTTTCAGGAAAAGAACACGGTTTATCCAAGTAATCGCCAAATCCAGTGCAATGTCAAAAATATCTTCGCCGTTTTTCAATTTATCCGCCTCGTCAATTCGTTCAATCGCGTTTTCGATGATTGAGCCACTGTCGCGACTGCCTTCTTTTTTGCGGACAATAAATTTCTGTCCGCCATCTTTCACTTCTTCCAAACCGAGAATATGCAGCAGTTCGGCGTAAAATTCCCTGTTCAACTGGTTGCTGTCGTTGGCAAACGGCAATTTGAGCAAATGCGTGGGCGACAGGAATTTATAAAGCGTAATCAGTTTGCGGTCGTCTTCGCGGTCGTAGTTTCGCAAAACGGTTTCGTAGTCGCGAATGTCGAAATGGGTATAGTTAACCCCGCTGTTATTCTGACAAAAGTCAGAATCTCCTGTTATTTCGGGGGATTGCGGGTCAAGCCCGCAATGACAGGTTACAAGGGAGATGGCAGGCGCGGCAATTTCCTTGTAGAAAAAATCGGTATTTGTTCCCGAAAGTTTGCCGTCTTCAAATTGTTCAAAAAGTTTTACAAGATTTTTATTTTGGTAAAAAAGTTTCTCAAAATCCTGTGCATCAAACACAAACCACTCATAAATATTGGTAATAATCAGGTAGCGCAGTTCGAAATTTTTGCCGCTTTTCCGTTCCCGCAAGTAATACAGCACCAATTCCTGAAACGATTTGACATTCAGATTTTCTCGGCTAACCATTTCCGCCTTATTTACAGGACTTTTCACTTCAATCAGCACGCCAACGGGCGAATCGGTAGAGTTTCCGTTGTGAATAACCAAATCGGCGCGACCTTTGGTATTGATATAATGTTTATCCTTGTAATAGACTGAATTAAGGAACTCAATCATCAAGTTTTTGTGAAATTCTTCCGTTTCTTTCAGATTGATACGATTGAGCAGGGCGATGAACTCCTTTTTAAAAAGTTCAATTTCTTTCCGCTCCGGCTTTATTTTGAGAAATGCCGGATTTAACGCTTGTTTGGTGGATTTGATATTTGTTGCCATTAATGACTGAATTTTGTTCGCAAAGGTAGTAAAATATTTATTAAACGACAATTAACCAAAAAAAAACCTGAAAAACAGCGACTTTCAGAATTTTTCTTTGCTTTTACTCAATTTATTTCTTTTGCCTTTAATTTTTAATTAGAGGCGAAAATAGTTAATAACTTATATTTTTTACATTACTAAATATTCTGTTTTAAAGTTTTTTTTTAATTCCACAACTTTTCTCACATCAAACACAGCACCTTCCGTGCAAACGCATTTGTTGCCTTCGGTGGTTTCGGTAACGCAGCAAAGACACGCGCCGATGCCGCAAGCCATTGTGTTTTCAAGCGACACTTCGCACGGAATACCGCGTTCCATTGCGTATTTTCCTGTTGCTTTCATCATTGGCGTTGGTCCGCAAGCGTAGATAAAATCGAATGTTGAGGCTAAAATCGAATGTTGCGTAACAAAACCTTTTTCGCCGTGAGTGCCGTCTTCGGTGGTGGTGTAAATAGTTCCAAACTTCTGAAATTCAGCAAGTTGCAGTAAATCTTTTGTCGAACGTGCACCAAGCAGAAAATTT
>JAITOO010000158.1 GCA_031289875.1 Flavobacteriaceae bacterium | reverse complement strand
ATTAATACAATCAATAATTTTAACTATAAAAATTCCTGATAAAAATAATAACACAATTGATATATTTTGTACAAATGCCAAGGTTATTTTAAAAGGTAAAAAATCAAATAACGCACCTACCAATGCTCTTTTTATAAAACCAAAATGATAATCGTACAAAAAATATTGTATTTTATAATCTACATCTACATAATTTAAATTATAAACATAATATAAAAGACTAAAAAACAGCAACAATAATAATTCAGGGTTGTTAAATTTAATTAAATCATAAAAAATAAATGATTTATTTTTTATGAATAAAGAATGATTTTTCATTTTTTCTCTGTTTTTTATTACAATATAAAATAACTCTCCAACAATAACTTAAATTCTTAAAATATAATTACTTTTTTTTAATAAATCAAGATACAGAGCAAAAGTAATAAAAAAAATGCTATCAAAAAACAATGACAGCACTTTTTATATAAAAACAATTTATTTCAATCTTTCAACACAGCAGCCACACCCGGAAGTTCCTTTCCTTCCAAAGATTCCAGCATTGCGCCGCCGCCTGTGGAAACATAGCTCACTTTGTCGGTGTAATTGTTCTGCTTCACAAAAGCCACGCTGTCGCCGCCTCCAACGAGTGAAAAAGCGCCGTTTTTGGTCGCCGCTCCAATGGCATCGCCTATGGCTATTGTTCCTTTGGCAAAATTAGGCATTTCAAACACGCCCAACGGTCCATTCCAGAGAATGGTTTTAGAATCCAAAATCACTTTGGAAAAGGCTTCTATTGTTTTTGGTCCTACATCCAAACCTTCCCAATCGTCAGGAATATTTTTAGTTTCCACTATCTGAGTATTGGCATTATTATCAAAACCATCTGCAACTACTGTATCCTCAGGAAGATATACTTTTACGTTTTTTTCTTTGGCTTTTTTCAAAATATCCAAAGCCAACGCCTGTTTGTCATCTTCGCAAATAGATTTTCCAATTTTTCCACCCTGTGCCTTAATAAACGTGTAAGTCATTCCGCCTCCGATAATTAAGTTATCAATGACAGGAAGAATATTTTCTATAATTGTAATTTTAGAAGAAACCTTTGAACCTCCCAAAATCGCAGTAACCGGTTTTTCGCCTGTTTTCAGCACTTTTTGAATAGCATTGAGTTCCTTAGCCATCAACAACCCGAAACACTTGGCAGCAGGAAAATATTGCGCAATTACTGCAGTGGAAGCATGTGCACGGTGCGCTGTTCCGAAAGCGTCATTTACATAAATATCTCCAAGTTTAGAAAGTTGTTTGGCAAATTCAGCATCGCCTTTTTCTTCTTCGCTATGGAAACGCAAATTTTCAACCAATAAAACTTCGCCGGCTTGCAAGTCCGCAGCCGCCTGTTCGGCTTCCACTCCAACACACTCATCAACGAACTTTACGGCAACGTCCAACACTTTAGAAACTTCGTCCACAATATGTTTCAAAGAATATTTGTCGCTCACCTCGCCTTTTGGTCTTCCCAAATGAGTCATCAAAATGACAGAACCTCCGTCTTTTACAATCTTGTCTATGGTTGGCTTGGCTGAAACTATTCGGGTATTGTCAGTTACGTTCAGATTTTCGTCCTGAGGAACGTTAAAATCTACGCGGATTAAAGCTTTCTTTCCTTTAAAATTGAAATCATTTACTGTTTTCATTTTGTTTTTGTATTTTCTTACAAAGGTAGTTTTCCGGCAGACAAAATAAAAATTTTTTCGTCTCGAAATTTATTCACATTTCATTATTTATATTATTTGTTATTTTATTAAAAGAAAGATTTAAATGATGGTGATAATAATACTCCTGTTAATATGTTTAAAAGTGTTTAAAAATTATTTTTAATTAAATTTAACAGATTTATTAACAGATTTATTTTTTATAATCAATTCTTAATGAATAAAATATAACATTATTAACAGAAAAAATTTTTTGTAAATAAGTATGTAGTTTATAGTTTTAATGTTGATATTAGAGATATTTTGATAGTAAAAAAATCTCAACAAAAAGTTATATTTTTGTTTTGAAAGAACGAAAAGTTTTCTATTATAAAAATATTCCGATTGATAAAATTTTTTAATAAGATTTTTGTAAATGTTTTTAACATTGTTTTTATTTTTTTAGTTGATAATTTATAAAATTTTATTTTTTAATGAGTTATAAGGCATGAAAAAAGTCATAAATTTATAATCTCATGATTTTCACCATACATAAAAAGTAAAAAAATTAAAGAATAGAAAATCTTATTAACAAAGATATATATTGGATAAAATAAATAAAAATCCGCAAAGCGGACTAAAAAACCGATTAATTGGAACAACTCGGAAAGAACAAGTAAATTGACATCCGCTGTCCACTTTCGGAGTTGAGAGCAGCAAATATTTTGATACCCCGCACCGGATTGTACGAGGTATCAAGTTAAACACCACAGGCGTAAATAACTCAATAGTATTTTAATTGGGGATTAAATTTTAAAAAGGCAAATCGTCCTCTTCGTCCTCTTCCTGCGGAGGCGAAACAGATTGTGCTGCTGCGGGCGGAGGCGTTTGCGGCGCGCTTTGTGTTTGATAGGTCGGCGGAACAGATTGGGTTGGCACTTCAACTTGCAAATGCTCTATACGCCAAGCAGTTATGCTGTTGAAATATTTTGTTTCGCCTTGTGGATTCACCCACTCTCTGCCTCTAAGATTGATAGATACCTTAACATCATCGCCTACTTTGAAAGGATTGATGATGTCCACACGATCGCCAAGCAATTCTATCATAATATGTTGAGGATATTGCTCTTCTGTCGTAATTACTGTTTCTCTTTTTCTGAACCCACTGTCAAATGTCTGAATATCAGAAATTAATTTGATTTTTCCAACAATTTCCATAATGATGAAAAATAATTATATGTTTGATGCAAAAGTAAAACTTTTTTGTAAAAAAATAAAAATTGTTAATAAATTTTTTGGCGTTATGAAAAAAAAGGGAAAGACTGTTATGGCAAAAAAAGTGTAATCTAATATTTATCATGCTTCAATTATTTGGAAAATGCGTAACTTGCCGTCAAATTTGCATTTGGAATGATTTCACTCATTATATCGGCTATTGCAGTAGGTTTCATTTTAAGCATTATACTCATCGGACCTGTTTTTTTTCTTTTGATAGAAACGAGCCTTACTAAAGGCATACGTCCGGCGATTGTGCTGGAAGCAGGCGTTATCAGCGCAGATTTGCTCTGCATTGTGATTTCGCATTACAGCAGTCAGGGTTTCAGGAATTTTATTGATTCTCATCCGTCCGTTTTCATGATTGGAGGGTTTCTCATCATTGTTTACGGATTGTATAACATCTTGTCGCGGGGAAATTTACATATTCGAGGCGGAATAAATATTGCTACGACCAATTATTTCAAGACTTATTTGAACGGCTTTTTGCTCAATCTGGTCAATATCGGGGTGATTGTTTTTTGGATGACGACAGTGGTGATGATTTCTACTGCCTATCCTAAACCTTCAGAATTTTATATTTATATGTTGGTCTTGATTCTCACGATGATTTCCTTTGATTTGGTGAAAATATTTTTGGCAAGCGCCTTTCAGCACAAACTCACAGATTTGCTGGTTTATAAAATCAAAAAAGTGGTCGGAGTTGCGTTGATTGTTTTCGGAGTGGTTCTTTTTGCCAAAAGCTTTATGAAGCCAACGGATTCTCAAAATCCTTTTGAATATATCGAATCCAAGAAACCTCAGCATCAGCAGAAAACGGAGTGAGAAATTTGACGTAAAAAAACAACCGAAAAACTTTCAAATGACTAAATAAATTTTTAGAAACAACATGTTTTTATGAAAACTCGCCTGATGCGATGTCTTAACCGACAGTTATTTCCCTCAAAAATATACTTTACAAAGACCATTTTTTTCATTTGTAATCCAAAAATTTCTTACTTTTGTTTAAATGAAAAAGATATATTTTTTAGGTATTTTAATGATAATGACCTGCTTCGGCAACGAGGTTTACGCTTGGGGAACGACCGGACACCGCACGGTGGCAGAAATTGCCGAGCGCCATCTTGACAGGAAAGCCAAAAAGGAAATCGCCAAACTCATTGGAAAAGAACCTCTTGCGTATTGGGCAACTTGGGCAGACGAAATCAAATCGGACACGACGAAAGTTTGGGCGCATACTTCGGCTTGGCATTACGTCAATTTTCCGTCAGACCTTAACAGAGTTGTATTTGACTCTATCTTAAGGCATTACCCCGTCAGTAATCTGTATTCTGCACTTCTGGAAAACGAAGAAATCTTGAAAGACAAAAATCAGCCATTGGAAAAACGGCAGATTGCGCTGTATTTCGTCGTTCATCTCATCGGAGATATGGAACAGCCGATGCACATCGGACGAAAAGCGGATTTGGGCGGCAATACCATCAACATCAAGTGGTTTCAGCGAGATTCCAACCTGCATTCCATTTGGGACTCGCAGTTGATTGACTACTACAAATACAATTACACGGAATATGCCTCAGTCTTAGATATTTATGACAGAAAAACCAACGAAGAACTTGCTGCGGGAAATCCGGAAGATTGGATTTTTGAATCGTATCAATTGGCAAATCAGATATATAAGAAAGTGAAAGACGGCGACACTCTGGATTACAAGTACGCTTATTACATGAAAGACACGCTCAATCAACAACTTTTGAGAGGAGGTCTGCGTTTGGCGAAGGTTTTGAACGAACTGCTGGGGTGATTTTCGGTTTTTTACAGCGCCTCAAACAATTTTTCCAAAGCCATTCCGCGCGAACCTTTCATTAAAACATTGTTTGTCTGTATTTTATATTCTTGCAGATACTTTTTCATTTCGTCCGTCGTGCAAAATTTTTGAATGTTATCTGCATGATTTTCAGTTTGATAAAATCTTTCTCCCAACAAATAAATGAAATCAAAATGTAGGTTTTCTGCCAAATCGGCAATTTTTTGGTGTTCGCCGAGAGATTCTTCCCCCAATTCAAACATATCGCCGAGAATAACTGTTTTACTTCCTTGAAAATCAGCAAAATTACTCAGAGACGCTTCCATGCTGCTCGGGTTGGCATTGTAAGTGTCCAAAACCAGCGTTTTGTTTTCTTTTTTCACAATTTGAGACCTCTGATTATGAGGTTCATAACTTTCAATACCCTGTTTAATCTGTTCAACTGTCAAGCCAAAATGAAATCCCAGAGCCGAAGCAGCACAGAGATTGGCAAAATTATAATTTCCTGTTAATTGTGAGTGAATGAGAACATTACCAAATGTAAAATTCACTCGGTTGTTTTCGTTTTCTGCCAAAGAAAATTGATACATTCCGCTTTTTGTCCCGAAGCTAATGGTCTGAATATCATGCGTTAATTCTATCTGTTTGCTGTCGTCCTCATTGACCAAAGCCGATTGATGAAATTTCCGAAGATAAGTATAAAGTTCTGATTTTCCTTTGATTACACCTTCCGCTCCGCCAAAACCCTCCAAATGAGCTTTGCCGAAATTGGTGATGTAACCGATATTCGGCTGAGCAATTCCCGTCAGCAACTCAATCTCTTTCTGATGGTTAGCGCCCATTTCAACAATAGCGATTTCGTGTTCGGGCTTGATGGAAAGAAGAGTCAGCGGCACACCGATGTGGTTGTTGAAGTTGCCTTGCGTATATAACACATTGAATTTCTGTTTTAAAACCGAAGACATCAGTTCTTTGGACGTAGTTTTCCCGTTGCTTCCCGTGAGAGCAATGACAGGAATTGACAACTTCTGCCGATGATAACGCGCCAGATTTTGAAGCGCAAACAAAGTGTTTTCGACCCAAAAAATGCCTTTTTCGGGGTTTTCAAACTCTTTTTCATCGACTATCGCCGCCAAAGCGCCGTTTTTGACCGCCTGTTCGGCAAACTCGTTTCCGTTAAAATGTTCGCCTTTCAGTGCAAAAAACAAATCTCCTTTGACGATGGTTCTCGTGTCCGTATTGATTTTTTCTGCTTGTAAATAAAGGGAATACAGCTCTTCTATGGTCATTTTCCGTGAAAATATTTTTACAAAGATACGGTTATATCAATTACAAATTGAGATGAACATTGTTGCTTTTTTTTGGACGGTTGAATATAATTATAAAAATCGTAATCTTACAAGTCAAAAGAAAAAAATCAATAAACAGGGTATTACTTTCTTAATCTTTCTTAATTTATAAAGTTCTATTTTCCAGTAATTTAGTTATTGCAATCTTATCAATAGGAAGTGGAATTTGTTCCAAATTTAGATCCTGCAAAGGAATCCAAAGAATTTCCTTAATGTCCGTTTCTATGATTTTTAATGTTGAAATATCCTCACAATCAATAAAATAGTAAACAGCTATCAACTGCGTGGCGGGCGTTAAATCGGATTTCAAGAAAAAATCCTGCGTATAAATATGTTCCCCGACTTTTATGCTGAGATTCAACTCTTCTTTTAGCTCTCTTTCAAGGGTTTGGTGCGTTCCTTCACCCGGTTCCAAACCGCCGCCCGGCAGTTTTACCAATTCTCGACTGCCGTATTTTTCCCTCAGGAACATGAGTTTTCTGTCTTTTATCAATAATCCGTAAACTCTTACAGACAAATTCATTACCGAATTTTTCATTTTAAATTTTTTGTTTTCAATTAATTTATCACTCTTTGATTTTCAGCGCATTGACCATTTCCCGCTTGCCTTTCGCTCCTTGTTTTTTCTCTACTTCGAAACCTGCTTCCTGCATCGCACGACGCGCACTTCCTTTGCTGGAATAGGTTGTTAATAAAGCATTTACATTCATTTTTAAATAGATTTGTTTGAAGATTTCAACTTCCCAAAGCTCAGGCTGAGCTTTCGCCCCGAAAACATCATAATATACCAAATCAATGTTTTGAATTGGGAGATTTTTCAAGTCGAAAAAATCGTTTTTGAACTTGGTTAAATGAAAAAACTCATTGATTTTCATCTCATGCCCCCACGCTGTTTCATGAATCAGATGAAAATATTTTTCTGCTTCACTCCAGTCCAAGATTGAACCGTAATTTAATTTTTTCACTTCTTCCAAAGTTACAGGATATTTTTCCAGAGTGAAATAATTGATTTTCAGCTTCTTTTCAATGGATTTTTGCAAAGTCAGAAGCGCATTAAGTCCCGTTCCGAAGCCCATTTCCAAAATGGAAATTTCGGGCAAGTCAATCAAATTCAATCCGTTGTCGATGAAAACATGAAGCGATTCTTGCAAAACACCGTGATGAGAATGATAGCTCTCGTCCCAATCGGGAATATACAAAGTTTTCGTTCCTTCCAAAGTGGTGATGATTTCCCGTTTCAGCATTTCAAAACTCCCACTTTTTCAATTCTTTAAGAAAATGATACGCCGTCAAGTCAAAAGTAACCGGCACAACGCTGATGTAATTGTGGTCTAACGCCCATTCGTCCGTGTCGTTAGCATCGTCCGGCACGACCCATTTGCCTGTCATCCAGTAATAGGTGCGCCCGCGCGGGTCGGTTCTGCGGTCAAATTCTTCCGCCCAAAACGCATTCGCCTGCCGTGCAATTTGAATGCCTTTGATTTCCTTTTCTGCTGCCGCCGGAATATTGACATTCAGCACGATACCTTTTGGGAGACCTTTCTTCAAGACATTTTCGGCGATGGATTTGATGAATCTCCGCGCCTGACGGAAATCTGCGCTGTAGGTGTAGTCGCACAGCGAAAAACCTATCGACGGCACGCCCTCAATTCCTGCTTCCATCGCAGCGGACATCGTGCCTGAGTAAAGCACATTGATAGAAGAATTTGAGCCGTGATTGATTCCCGAAACGCACAAATCGGGTTTTTTTGGCAGAATTTGGTCTATCGCCAGTTTCACGCAATCAACGGGCGTTCCGCTGCACGACCACTCCTGCTGCTCGCCGTCGCCAATGGTTACTTTTTCCAGATGCAGCGTAGCGTTTATGGTTACGGCGTGTCCCATTCCGCTCTGCGTTTTGTTGGGCGCAACGACATACACATCGCCCAATTCGTTCATGATGCTTATCAACTCTCGGATTCCGGGAGCGGTAATGCCGTCGTCGTTGGTTACCAAAATCAAAGGTTTTGCCATATTGTTTTTTCTGAATGTAATTTTTACGACAAAACTAAATCTTTTTATTAGAATTTATAGTACCTTTGCCAATTATTTGTAAAATCTTAAAACAGACCCGATTTATGCAGTATTTGAAAAAAACTTGGATATTTATAACGCTGTGTTCCATGAGTTTGCTCGTGTTTTGCTTTAATGCTTCGCAGAGCAACGATACCGAAAAAGACATTCTCCGGCTCGTAAAAAAAACTCTTTTATACACGAGTTATTCTCCAAAATCCTTTGATGACTCTTATTCCAAAGATGTTTTTAAAAAATATATGGGCGAGTTAGACCCGTTCAAACGTTATTTTTTGCAGTCGGACATTGATGAATTTGAACAGTCTGAACTTAAAATGTCAAAATTTTTTGACAACGACGACCCTTCGTTTTATCATTTGACGATTGACCACCTGTATCAACGAATTGACGAAACTCAAAAATATATAGACGAGATATTTAAAGAACCTTTGGATTTAAACAAAGAGGATTATTTCATCATTGACGAGAAAAAAAGAACCTACGCAAAAAATGAGCGGGAGGCTAAAGAAGAATGGCGTAGATATATTAAATACAGTATTTTGCGGGAAATTTTCAACACTAAAAATGGCGACAGCCTCAGCAGCGACGATGATGATCCTCATTCCAATATTCAAAAAATTAAGGACAATCCCGCTGTTTCTACTGAAAAAGTAGCAGATTCCCTCAAAAATAAAACTCCGAAAACGGACGCAGAAATTAAAGAAGATGCCGTACAAAAAGTAAAAGAAAACCTGAGCGAATATTTCCGCAGGCTCAAAAGCAGAAAAAAATCCGACTGGTTCACGGTTTTCGTCAATTCTTACACAGAGGTTTTCGACCCGCACACGCAATATTTTTCTCCAAAGGAAAAAGAAGATTTTAATACTTCCATGAGCGGAAGACTCTTCGGGATTGGAGCGCAACTGTCTGATAAAAAAGGATATGCAACGATTGTAGAACTCATTATCGGAGGTCCTGCGTGGAAATCCAAAAAGTTAGACGTGGGCGACAAAATTCTAAAAGTGCAGCAGGAAATTGACGGAAAACCCGTAAATATCGTGGATATGCCTTTGGACGACGCCATCCGCCTGATTCGCGGCGAAGAAGGAACAACCGTCGTGCTGACCATTCAAAAGAAGGACGGAAGCGTGAAAATCATTTCCATAGTACGCGCAGAGATTGAAATTCAAGACGTTTTCGTGAGGAGCGCTATTCTCACCGACGAAAACGGAGATAAATACGGAATGTTATATCTCCCTGAGTTCTATATAGATATGGAGAATAATAAAGGTCGCGACTGCTCCAACGATGTCAAAAAAGAAATTGAAGAACTTAAAAAGCAGAATATCAAAGGATTAATCATGGACATTCGCAACAACGGTGGCGGTTCTCTCTCTGAAGTAGTGGATATCACAGGTTTGTTTGTGGGCAGGGGCGCAGTGGTGCAAGTTAAAGATTCCAAAGGAAAAATCACTGTTCTCGAAAGCAAAGAAAACGAAATCGCATGGGACGGTCCGCTGGTAGTCATGGTCAATGAACTTTCTGCCTCTGCTTCTGAAATTCTGGCAGGCGCAATGCAGGACTACCACCGCGCCGTGATTGTCGGCTCGCCGCAAACTTTCGGAAAAGGCACGGTGCAAACGGTTTATCCTTTAGACAAATTCAATCTTTCCGATAACAAATATGGTGCGTTGAAAGTTACCGTTCAGAAATTTTACAGAATTACGGGAAGTTCTACCCAACTCAAAGGCGTTAATTCCGATATTTCAATTCCTGATATGTTCACATACTCAGATATTTACGAAAAATCTCAGGATTATGCTCTGCCTTGGGATCAAATCACGGGAACGACATACACTCCTTGGGCGGGAATCCCTGTCATCAACTACGATTACCTGAAAAAACAAAGCGCAGAAAGACTGAAAGGCAACAGTTACATTACTTCTATCGAAGAAGCGGGAAAATGGTTGAAAGAGCAAGAAAAAGAATATCGCATTTCTTTGAAATACGACACATTTATGAACGCTATGAAACGAAAACGGGAGCAGAGCAAAAAATACGAAAAAGAAACTACTTTCGATGCTAAAATTTCCGTAGATGCGCCCGTTTACGAAACGGCAAAATTCAAAATAGACACCGTGCTGAAAGCCAAACGGGAAGTCTGGCACAAAAGCATGAAAAAAGATTTTAACCTTCGCGAATCCATCAATGTTTTAAACGATATGCAAGGAAATAAAAAATAATAGGAGACGACCCTCTAAAAAAAACCGCCCTCGCAGGCGGTTTTTTAATATAAACAAAAGGTATTGTTAAAAGGGTATGGGCTTGAAAAACAGCAAATTGTTTTTTTGCAAATGAAACCTCACTGAACAATGCCTAAAATTTCCGAACAGCTTCAATAATGTATTTCTGTTGTTCTTCGTCCAACTCGGTGTGCATGGGCAGGGAAATCACTTGCCCAATCAGGCGGTTAGTATTCGGAAAATCCGCATCGTTGTAATGCCCGTCATCGTAGGCTTTTTGTTTGCGCAACGGCACAGGATAGTAAATCATCGCGGGAATTTCTTTCTCTGCCAGATACTGCTGCAAAGCGTTTCTATCGGCATTAATCACTTTCAGAGTATATTGATGGAAAACGTGCGTAGAATAATCTGCTCTTTTCGGGACGATGAGATTCGGATGTTCCGCAAAGGCTTGGTCATACGCATCGGCAGCTTTTCTGCGCTTAGCGCTATATTCTTCCAGATGAGGAAGTTTGGCGTTCAAAACGACTGCCTGCAAGCTGTCCAATCTTGAGTTCACACCGATTTCATCGTGATAATATCTTTTGTACATTCCATGATTTACGATTCCGCGCAAACGGTGAGCCAGCGCATCATCATTGGTAAAAATTGCGCCGCCGTCGCCATAACAGCCCAAATTTTTGGAAGGAAAAAACGAAGTTGTCCCAATAGTTCCGATAGTTCCCGCCTTTTTTTCTGTTCCGTTTTTGAATTTGTAATCTGCACCGATTGCTTGCGCCGTGTCTTCAATCACGTACAGATTGTGTTCTTCGGCGATAGCCAAAATCTCGTCCATATTGGCGCATTGCCCGAATAAATGTACGGGAATGATAGCTTTGGTTTTGGGCGTAATTGCTTTTTTGATACTTTCGGGACTGATAGTGAAGGTGTCGTAATCCACATCAACGAGCTTCGCCGTAAGTTTCAGCAGGCTAATGACTTCCACCGTTGCAGCGAAAGTGAAATCTGCGGTGATGACCTCGTCGCCCTGCTGTAAATCCAGCGACATCAATGCGATTTGCAACGCTTCCGTGCCGTTAGCGCAGGGAATTACGTGTTTGACGTTCAAATATTTTTCCAGATTCTGCTGAAAGGTTTTGACTTGCTGTCCGTTAATAAAAGCGGCAGAGTTTAATACTTCTTCAAATCCTTTGTCTATTTCGGGTTTTATGTGTCGGTACTGGGTTACCAAGTCCACCATTTGTATTTTTTTCATTGGGAATGAATTGTTTTTAGTTACAAAATTACTAATTAAATTTCTGGTTTTTCATATGAGAAAGGTTATTTTGTCAAACAAAAAACTCTCACTGCCGGTGAGAGTTTTTTGTTTTGTGAAAGTTCAATTTTATTTAGTGGTTTCTGTTTTTTGTGCAGCTTCCATTTGTTTTTTAATCTGTTCTATCTGTTCAGCGGAGAGTTGTTGCTGAGGAGCAGGGCTTCCCTCAAGAGCAGCAGGTTTGAAATCAACCAGTTCCACGTCGAAAATCATGGCTTGGTTAGGTCCGGCAGGACCTTTTTGTCCCCAAGCAAGATTGGCAGGAACGTACAGTGTGTATTTTGCGCCTTTGGACATGAGTTCCACGCCTTCACGCCAGCCTGCAACGACTTGGTTCAGAGGGATATCCACAGGTTTGCTTGCGTTGGTTTTTTTAGAATCCTGAACTACTTCTCCGTCGATAGTTTTCAAAACGAAGTTTACGCTGACAATGTCGCTGTCGGAAGGTTTTGCTCCTTCTCCTTCTTTCTCTACTTTGTATTGCAGACCTGAGGCGGTAGTTTTCACGCCGCTTGTTGATTTGTTTTTATCAAGGAATTTTTTGCTTGCTTCTGCATTTCTTTCGGCAACTTTCTGTTCGAGTTTAGGCATGTATACCATCATGAAAGATTGAATGGAGTCTTCGGGGAAGAGAAGTTCCTTGTTTTGGAGTTTGTCTAAAATTCCCTGTTTCACGATGTCTATGTTCAAGTCTTTATCAAGTCCTTGTTGTTTAAATCCTTGTGCAATGTTCAGCCCGATTGCGTAAGCCGCTTTTTCGTCGTCGGTTTTCAATTTGCTGACCGCTTGATCTTTGTTGCAGGCGGTTAATAAAAGTCCTGAGGCAACTAATAAAATGGTTTTTTTAATCATGTTTGTCGAAAATATGTTTTTTGTTTATTATTTTTTTATTCTGTCTTAAGGTTGGGTTTCCGGTTTGAAATCCTGCAAAGTTACATCGAAAATCAATACGGCATTGGGTCCGATTTCTCTGCCTGCACCACTTTCTCCGTAAGCAAGGTTTGATGGAAGGTAAAATCTGTAGGTAGAACCTTTGGTCATCAATGGAATGCCTTCTTGCCAGCCTTTAATCATTTGATTGAGACCAAATTCGAGCGGTTTGCCGTTGTTGTTTTTGTCGGTAGAATCAAATTCTGTTCCGTTGAGCAAAGTTCCTTTGTACGTTACGGTTACGATGTCATCGACGGTAGGTTTTTCGGTAGATTTGCTTTTTTTGATAACTTCATACTGCAAGCCTGATGCGGTGGTGGTTACGCCTTTTTTCTTTTTATTTGCTGCGAGAAATTTTTCACCTTCGGCTTTGTTTTTTTCGCCTTCGGCTTTTCTTTCAGTTTCAAAATTTTTCTGTTTTTCTTCCTGTTTGTTTTTGAAATACTGATTTATGAAATTTATCAAGGAATCTTGTGGGACAATCGGTTGTTCGTCTTTCAGTACGGCGGTAATTGCCTGTGATAAAATATTTACGTCAATATCACCGGTAATTTCCTGTTGTTTAAAACTTTGTGCTATATTGACGCCCATTCCGTAAGAAAATTTTTCTTTATTGATTTTTTGGTCGGTAAGTTCGTCGCTCAACCCTTGTTTTAAAGCGGTTGCATCAATATCTTCGGAAAGATTTTGCTGTTTAAAATTCTGGGCAATATGCAGCCCGATTCCGTAAGACAATTTGTCTTTGTCCGTTTTGAGTTCGGTTACTTGTGCGGAAGTGAAAATCGCAGCGCCCGCAACTAAAAGTAATAAAATATTTTTCTTCATAATTTCTGATTTTTCTTTGATTAAAAATTAAAGGTTAAAAAACTCTGCAAATATCTGATAAATTATTTTAATTTCAGTCATAAATTTTCGTTAATTATTTTTTGAAATTCTCAAATAAATCCGCAGGAGCCTCATCTTTTGAAACAGTCCCGTACTGCTGCACAAAAAAAATGCCATAAATCAAGGCTGTTTTAAGCCATAGAAACCCATAATTTTCTCGGGGGATAATTTTTTGCCGCTTCGGAAAAAAGTTTGATATGTTCGGGCGTTGTTCCGCAGCAGCCTCCGAGTATGTTTACCCAGCCGTTTTCCATGTAGGGTTTGATTTTTTCGGTCATCATTTCGGGCGTTTCGTCGTAGCCGCCCAGTGGATTGGGCAAGCCGGCATTTGGGTAAGCGCTTACATAAAAAGGCGCTTTTTGGGCAAGAATTTCCAGATACGGCGACAACTGTTCTGCTCCCAGAGCGCAATTCAGTCCGATTGAGAACAACGGCAGGTGGGAAAGCGACACCAAAAATGCTTCGGTGGTCTGTCCCGACAGCATTCGTCCCGCCGCATCAGTAATCGTTCCCGAAGCCATGAGCGGCAGGGTTTTGCCTGTTTCGTCAAAGGCTTCTTCAATTCCGGAAAATGCAGCTTTGGCATTGAGCGTGTCAAAAACCGTCTCGACCAAAAGCGCATCAACTCCGCCTGCCATCAGGGCTTTCGCCTGTTCTTTGTAAACCCGGGCGAGAAGGTCGAAATCTACTTCGCGGTAGGCGGGATTGTTCACGTCGGGAGAAAGGGAAGCGGTTTTAGAAGTAGGTCCCATCGAACCGATGATGAACAGAGGTTTTGCACCCTGTTTTTGCTGAAATTCTTCACGCGCCTGACGGGCAACCTGCGCAGCAGAAAAATTCAAATCATAAATCAAATCTTGCATATCGTAGTCTGCCATAGATATTTGATTGGAATTGAAGGTATTGGTTTCTACCATGTCTGCGCCCGCTTCAAAATACTGTAAATGAATATTTTTGATGATTTCGGGCTGAGTGATGGACAGTAAATCGTTGTTTCCTTTTAGGTCTTTGTGCCAATTTTTGAATCTCTCTCCCCGAAAATCGGCTTCCGAGAGTTTATGCCGCTGAATCATAGTACCCATAGCTCCGTCGAGAATCAATATTTTTTCTTTGACAATTTCTTCTAATTTCATGGTTACAAAGGTAAGGAAAAAACCAAAAAACCTGAATGACTTGTCCTAAAAAACTTTACCGCAGATTATCTTTATCCCTAAATTCGCATTTACTAATGGAAATCAAGTTTTATTTTATTTATTTTTGTTTTGTATTCAAAAAAAATTACTATTTTTGTGCCATTAATTGAATAATAATTTATTTACTAAACTTTAAAAAATAAACTTATGGCAGAAGTAAACCCTACTCCCGACGCGAATGATGTTGCAAACAACAAGGTTTTTGCAATTTTGGCTTATTTTGGTATTTTATTTTTGATACCTTTATTGGCGGCAAAAGATTCTCCGTTTGCACGTTTCCATGCAAATCAAGGATTGAATTTATTTATTTTATCGATA
>JAITOO010000081.1 GCA_031289875.1 Flavobacteriaceae bacterium | reverse complement strand
AGACCAGTATCCACTTTCTACCGACAAAGAAATTACGATAGAACTTTTGGAAGACGGCAAGGCAAATGTGAACAAAGAAAGCGGTTTCCTCACATGGCAGATAAAACTTTCCTCGAACGAAAGCCGAAAAGTACGGTTCAGTTACAAGGTGCGTTCGCCCAAAGACAAAACGATAGAGAATTTGTAGCAGTAACTTGTATTCCTAACGGAAATTTAAATAAAAATGTAAAGGCAAATATTATTTGCCTTTATTCTTTTCTGCATTCAGCATAAATTCTTCCACTTTTTCAACCATTCCCACAGACCCGCAGACAAAAGGCGTTCTTTCGTGCAGTTCCGTCGGGTTCAGGTCTAAAATTCGCGTAAAGCCATCGCTGGCTTTTCCTCCCGCCTGTTCAGCCAGAAATGCCATCGGATTGCATTCGTACAGCAGACGAAGTTTTCCTTTTGGCGCATGTGAATAGGAAGGATACAGGTAAACGCCGCCTTTCAGCATATTTCTATGAAAATCAGCAACTAACGAGCCTATGTAGCGAGAAGTATAAGGTCTGTCTTCCTTTTCTTCCTGACAATATTTGAGGTAGTCTTTGATTCCCTGCGGGAATTTAATGTAATTTCCTTCATTGATAGAATAAATTTTTCCTTTTTCAGGAAATTTAATTTCGGGATGCGATAAATAAAACACTCCCAGCGCAGGGTCTAACGTGAAGCCGTTCACGCCGTTGCCTGTGGTATAAACCAGCATCGTAGAAGAGCCGTAAACCACGTAGCCTGCCGCCACCTGCCGATTGCCGGGCTGTAAAAAATCTTCCGGTTGAACAGGCGTTCCTGTTGGGGAAATTCTGCAATAAATGGAAAAAATTGTTCCGACATTTACATTTACATCGATGTTTGACGAACCGTCAAGCGGGTCTATCAACACCACGTATTTGTTTGTGTGCGCAACTTCTCCGCCCTGTACTCTGATGAAATCTTCGTTTTCTTCCGACGCAATTCCGCAAACTACTTCTCGATTTGCCAGCGCCGCCATGAAAACCTCATTGGCGAAAACATCTAATTTTTGCTGTTCCTCGCCCTGCACATTTTGATTGCCCATTGCGCCGACTATATCGACCAAACCTGCCTTGTTCACCTCCTGATTGACCACTTTTGTCGCCAGACGGATAGCGCTCAAAAGTCGGGACAATTCACCCGAAGAATATTTGAAATCAGCTTGTTTGTCGATGATAAACTCGCCTAATGTTAATGGATTTGTGGATTTCATTTGTATTGAAATTTGTTGGTTTAAGTCTTTCCAAAGATACGGTTTTTTTGTGACTTTATTAACAAATCTATTTTTATTTTTCATAACTTTGTTTGCAGATAAACCATAATTTTTTTGTAAACTTTGATTGCCCATACAATACATATTAAAAAAGCCCTGTCAGACGAGCTTCACGAATGTTATAAATTCGTGCGAAATTTGGCAGATTTTGAAGGAGAACCCGAAAATACCGTTATTTCAGAAGAAGAATTCATGCGGTTTGCTGATTCTCAAAACCCTGTTTTTCAAATTCTCACGGCAAAAGACGGAGAAAAAATCGTAGGAATTGCGCTGTATTATTATCGCTATTCCACTTGGAAAGGCAGGCATATTCATCTCGAAGACTTGTTTGTGGAAGAAGAATACCGTCATCACGGCATCGGAAGCGCTTTTTTTAACCGCTTGATTGCTCTTGCCAAAGAAGAAAAAATCAGGAGGATAGAGTGGGAAGTGCATGATACAAACAAAAAAGCGCAAAATTTTTACCGAAAATTAGGAGCAGAAGTCAATGGAAAGTGGCAAATTTGCCGTTTAGAATTAGAAGAAGCAAGACAAACGAAATGAAAGTTTACAAATTCGGGGGAGCATCGGTGAAAGATGCGCAGAGCGTCAAAAATGTGGCAACTGTCTTGAACACATCAGGTTACGGTAACACCTTGATTGTCGTTTCCGCAATGGGCAAGACGACCAATGCGTTGGAAGAAGTTGTGCGAGCCTATTTTAACAGAGAAAATCACGAAACATTAATAAAAAACGTTGAAAATCATCATTTAAATATTGCAAAAGAACTTTTTAGCAAAAAGGAAAAAATCTTTGACGATATTCAGCTTTTCTTTTCAGACATCAATTCCTTTCTCCGGCGGAACAAATCGCCGAATTACAATTTTGTATATGACCAAGTCGTGAGCAGCGGCGAATTGATTTCCACCAAAATCGTCAGCGCCTACCTCAATTCCGCCGGAATTGTCAATACATGGCTCGATGTGCGGGATTTCATCAAATGCGACAGCACTTACCGCGAAGGGAAAGTCGATTGGAGCGCTACACAGCAACGGTTTGAAAACTTCGATACCTCACAATTATATGTTACACAAGGATTTATCGCTGCCGACAGCAATTATTTCACCGTAACTTTGGGGCGCGAAGGCTCGGATTATTCTGCCGCAATTATCGCCTACTGCCTCAACGCCGAGAGCATGACTATTTGGAAAGACGTGCCGGGCGTGATGAATGCCGACCCGAAAGAGTTTCCTAATGTCCGTCTGCTTCATTCCATCTCCTACGAAGAGACGATTGAGTTGGCGTTTTACGGAGCTTCCGTCCTTCACCCGAAAACCTTGCAGCCCTTGCGCAGAAAAGAAATTCCACTTTTCGTGCGCTCGTTCCTCGAACCTGAAAAAGCGGGAACTTCCGTCAAAAAGGGGCAGCCCTTAGACCCGCTGACTCCGTGCTTCATCTTGAAAAAAGACGAACATTTGTTACATATTTCATCGCGCGATTTTTCTTTCATGCAGGAAGAAAATCTGAGTCTTATTTTTGCCGAACTTTCACGGTTTAACCTCAAGGTTAATCTCATCAGTGTTTCGGCGATTTCCGTTTCGCTTTGCGTAGAAGATAAATTCAATAATATCAACAAATTAATTAAAAATCTGGAAAAATCGTTTGCCTTAGATTTGACCCAAAACGTAGCCCTATACACGGTGCGCCATTACACGCCCGAAGCGCAGAAAAACGTTGCAGAAGGAAAAGAAATTCTGCTGGAACAAACACTTAAAAACACTTATCAACTAATTGTAAAACAACTAACAACATGAGCCTCATTTCACTCAATGACATACAAGAAGTTCTGAAACTCAAGAAACTTGGTTTTGTAGGCAAAGCTTTGTCGTGGCTGTTTCTCCGCACATTCCGCCTTAACAAAGCGAACGACTTGTACGACAAAGTCAAACACTTGCCGACGAGGGAAGCCTTAGCATCCCTTTTGAACGATTTGGGCACTATTTATCACATTCACGAAGAAGATTTGAAGCGGATTCCCGAAAAAGGAGCTTTCATTATTGTGGCAAACCATCCGCTGGGCGCGCTGGACGGCATCATTGCGATGAAAATCCTGTCCGAAATCCGTCCTGATTTTAAGATCATGGCAAATTTTCTACTTCAAAAAATTGCGCCTTTGAAAGAGGTCGTCATTCCCGTCAATCCGTTTGAAACGCGGCGAGACAGCTTCAATAGCAAGAAAGGAATTATCGAAGCCTTCCGGTTTTTAAAAGAAGGTCATTGTATGGTGGTTTTCCCTTCGGGCGAGGTTTCTCACTACAATATCAAAACCAAAGAATGTCAGGACAGAGAATGGACGGAAGGTGGTCTGAAATTTATTCAAAAAGTTAAAGTTCCGATTATTCCGATGTATTTTCATGCCAAAAACAGCAATCTTTTTTATCAAGTCTGCGGCATTCATCCCGATTTGCAGACGGCGATGCTTCCCGTAGAGATGTTCAGAAAGCGAAAAAAACCGGTTTTAATCCGCATCGGCAAGCCGATTTCCGTGAAACAGCAGGAAGAATATGCTGATTTTAAAGAATATGGAGCTTTTTTGCGAAGCAAGGTTTACATGCTGAAATCTTTCTATCTGGCAAAGAAAAATCCATTCAAGAACCTGAAATTTCTTTCCGTTTCCGCAATGATAAAATCGGCTAACTCCAACGAAGTGAAACCGATTATCGAAGAAACGTCTAAAAATTTGATTAAAAAGGAAATAGAATTTTTGCGGGAGTTTGACCGACAGTTGTTTTCCAATTGTCAATATGAAATATTTTTTACCACAGCCGAACATATTCCCAACATTTTAAGAGAGATAGGTCGTCTGAGGGAAATTACTTTTCGCAAAGTGGGCGAGGGAACTAATGAATCTTCGGATTTGGATGAGTTTGACCAGTTTTATCGCCATATTTTCCTTTGGGACAACGAGGAGGAGCAGATTGTCGGCGCATACCGTATGGGAATGGGCAGGGAAATCTACGCAACGCATGGAATCAAAGGCTTTTACACTGCTTCTCTCTTTGAATACGACTCGGAACTGCACTCATTTTTCGAGCAGGCAATAGAAATGGGCAGGGCGTTCATCATCTCCGAATTTCAACAAAAACCTATGCCTCTGTTCCTTTTGTGGCGCGGGATTGTACACGTATGCCTGTACCACTCCGATTATAAATATTTGGTGGGAGGCGTGAGCATCAGCAACCAGTTTTCCAATTTTTCAAAATCCATCATGGTGGAATTTATGCGTTCGCATTATTTCGACCCGTATATTGCGCAGTATGTCCACCCGAAAAACGAGTTCAAAGTCAAACTGAAAGGCAATGACAAAGATTTCTTTTTCAATGCGGCGGAAGACGATTTGAACAAGTTCGACAAACTCATTGACGAGTTAGAGCCGAGCCTCCGCTTGCCCGTATTGATTAAGAAATATTTGAAACAGAATGCCCGCGTAATAGCTTTCAATGTAGACCCGAAATTCAACGATTCTATTGACGGATTGATGTACATTCGCATCAGCGATTTGCCCGAAAACACCATTAAACCCGTGCTGGAAGAGCTTCAAAACAAAATGGAAAAGAAACCGCATTCGGAGGAGAAATAGCGCAATGTGTTGATGTGGAAATCAGGAAATAAAAGAACTCAACTATTTTGGAACACATAGAATGTCGGCTGCCCAAAAAAGATGAACCACCCAACGGATAAGTACCTCTTAAAAAATGATAGGTTATCTATTGGAATGGAAAGTGATACGTTATTGAAAGATTCATCGGGAGGATACTCGCTTGGCAAGAAGCCTCTTGATGATAAAAATCATTTGGTTGAAATCTTTATTTTTTCATACTTTTACGCTTAAATTATTTGTTAGTATGAGAACTAAAATTCTATTATTGTTTTTATTGATTTTCACTGTCGCAAATTCACAAATAAATGAAAAGAAAAATATGCAAGCAGGCATTTTGACTGTCGTTACAGGCGACAAAATTCCGTTTAAGAATCTGCAATGGGTTGAAGACAAAGCCTATTATTTTAACATACAGGATAGTAAAAACGAACAACTTTTTGACAATAACATTCAGTCCGTAGAAGAAATAACTGAAAACGACCCTCGTTTCGCAAATCTGTTCCCAAAGCGGGGTAATGTCGTAGTTCCACAGGAGAATGTTGCAATTCCAACAGACACTCGTTACAAACCCAATTATCCTGACGGAATCTACGCCGCAAAAGAAGATTTTCTCAACAAAACGCCAAGTTCGCATGAGGAAATAGTTTTCATGTCGCTAAAAGGATTAGGCATGTCAAACAAAGATGTTTTAAAGGTGGGCGAAGACGATAACTGTTTCATTTATACTGCAGACGACAAAAAGTTGAAAAACGTTTTTGCCGTTTCCCAAGACGGTTTTCTCTATTTCAATGTCAAAGCCATTTTGAAAAATAAAAGTAAAGGCAACGGTTCACAAGACAGCGATACTCCCAATGCCTTTACTCGCGCTACCATAGGCGGAGACAATTATATGTATATGGAAACCGTCCTTGCCAACACTTGGGGAAAATCTTTTGCCTATCAATTCGGCGCAACAGGAGGAGCTTTGGCAGCAACAATGGATCACATGAAAGGAGTTATTTGGGATTTTAAAACGCAAAAATTTGATATTTTCAAGAATTGCAGCGATTTTAATAAATTCCTGTTAAACGTTAAACTCGACAAACAAGTAGATTGCGAGGGAAACAGGCATAGCTATTTGCTTGAAGCAAGAAATATAATAGAAGAGATTAAATGATTTCCCCTTTTAATTAAGTATTTTATTTTCAAATTCATATAATAAATTGCATAATATGAATGCGTATTGTCATACATAGCAACATAATTATCCGTTATTTGTGATTTGTATTATGGAATTAACAGCAAACATTAATTACGTTTATTATAGATTGTAAAACTCCTGATTTATCAAATTGCCGATAAAAATCATTTGGATTATTATATTATTTTTTGTAGCTTTGATGTCGAATATCCTTAACAATTTCAAGAGCTATGAAGACGCACAAATTCAATTTAATTCTTATTGCTTTGTCGAGTTTTGTCTTTTCCGACCTCACAGCGCAAGGTACAGGCGAAACAGGTGGGTATAAGTTGGTCTGGCAAGATTTGTTCAACAAAGAAACCTTAGATACGGACAACTGGAACGTAGAAGTGAACGGCGATGGCGGCGGAAACGCCGAGTTGCAATACTATCGCGCAGAGAACGTATCCGTCGGAATCGAACCCGTAAGCAATAAATCCTGCCTTATTCTGACAGCAAAGAAAGAATCATTCGGCGGAAAACCTGCTACTTCGGGACGTATCAACACGAGCGACAAAATGAGGTTCAAACATGGAAAAATCGAAGCAAGCATCAAGTTGCCGCATACAGCTAATGGTCTCTGGCCTGCATTCTGGATGCTGGGAGCCGATTTCCCCACAACTGCTTGGCCCGGCTGCGGTGAAATCGATGTCTTAGAGATGGGCGAACGTTCCGGCATCAATGCCGGAACTCAAGACTGTTATTTCAGCGGCGCTTGCCACTGGGGAAGCATCATAAGCGGAAACCATCCCAACTATGCAATAGCGACTACAAATTCCTACAGTTTGCAGGACGATTTTCATCTCTTTACGCTTATCTGGGACGATAATTTTGTCAGAATGTACCTTGATTTGGATAAATATCCGACTGTAACGCCTTATTACGAAATGAATATCAGCAATACAGCCAATCCTGAACTGCCGGGCGCTTTCCTGCACAAGCCGTTTTTTGTCATCTTTAATTTAGCCGTAGGCGGCAATTTCCCGCAAATATGGGACATCAATCAGATAACCGCTTTTCAGAATAACGAAGCCGCCATGTATGTCGATTTTGTAAAAGTCTATCAAAAGGGAACTGCCGGAGAAGAGTACGACGGACCAACCTTGAGCAGTTTGAATTTCCAACCGGATACACAGACACAATATACGATTTATCCCAATCCGGCAAAGGGTGAATTCCGGATTGCCGGATCCAAATCGCCTGCATCCGTCACGCTTTTCAGTATCACCGGACAAAAAATCGGCATTTTCAAAAATACCGATTTATACGATATTTCCGGATTGACAGGAGGCTACTATTTGGTAACGATAGAAACTATAGGTAAAGCCAAGGAAACCCTCCGTTTAATCAAGCAATAGAAATGGCATTGTTAAATTGATGATTCCTGAATTTACCGAGTTATCTGTTTCAAATCTGCCGATTTTTGAATAACTTGCAGCCGCAAAATGAAGACAGACACACTGAAACATCAAGGAAAACGAAACCAATTGATTGATTTGTTGAGACAAAAAGGAATTAAAGACGAGCAGGTGCTGGAAGCTATGAAACAGATTCCCCGCCATATTTTTATAGACTCCGTTTTTGAAGACTTGGCTTATGAAGACCGCGCTTTTCCCATTTTGTCGGGGCAGACCATTTCTCACCCTTACACAGTTGCCTTCCAAACGCAGTTGCTGCATGTTCAAAAAGGCGAAAAAGTGTTGGAAATCGGAACAGGCTCAGGCTATCAGACCGCCGTTCTGGTCGCTTTGGGAGCGCAGGTTTACACCATAGAACGACAGAAAGAACTCTTTGACTTTTCAAAAAAAGTTCTAAAAAAAATACACTTTTCGCCTAAAAATCAAACCTTTGGCGACGGTTATCAAGGTCTGCCCGCTTTTGCCCCTTTCGACAAAATCATCGTAACGGCAGGCGCACCCAATATGCCTAAAAAACTACTTGAACAGCTTGCTGTCAGCGGAATTATGGTTATCCCCCTAGGAGAGAAAGGGCAAAAAATGCAGACAGTATTAAGGTTAGACAAGAGCAAATTTGAGACCATGGAATTCGGAAAATACCAATTTGTTCCCATGCTCGAAAAGCGAGAA
>JAITOO010000042.1 GCA_031289875.1 Flavobacteriaceae bacterium | reverse complement strand
TAAAGAAATTTTCTTCTTAAATTTACACTTCTAAGTGCATTCAGTTGTTGAATCTGCAATCTCAAAAATTTATTAACTTAAAATTTAATAATCAAAAAAAAGTAGTACTTTTGTGGCTGACCAAAAAAAATATTTCAAATATATGAAGTTTATAGTATCAAGCGGAGAACTGCTCAAAGCGCTTCAACTCATTAGCGGAGTTACAGGAGGCAATACCTCGCTACCCGTGTTGGAAAATTTTTTATTTGAACTGTCTCCCAATAAATTGACCATTCATGGGTCAGACGGTGAAACCGCCATGAGAACCTCTATAGAAGTGCAAAGCGAAGATTCGGGGAAAATTGCTGTGCCGTCAAAATTATTGACAGACACTGTTAAAACCTTTTCAGAACAGCCTTTGTCTTTTTCGCAGGAAGGAAATCAACTCGAAATCGTTGATGAGAAAGACAACTATTTCATCGCATTGGACGATGTAGAACAATACCCGTCCATTCCGGAACTCACGACGGACAAAACTCTGACAATCAAGGCTTCCGTACTTGCAGAAGCCATTGCCAATACGATTTTTTCCACAGGAAACGATGCGATGAGACCTGTGATGACAGGCGTTCTATTCCAATTCACAGATTCCGAATGCCGCTTTGTCGCTACCGATGCACACCGCTTGGTAAAATATACGCGCAAAGATATTTCCGTTTCGGAAGATATCGAATTTATCATGCCGAAAAAACCGCTGAACCTTCTGAAAAATGCTTTAATTGCATTTGACGACGATCTGGTAATTGATTTCAACGAAACCAATGCTCGGTTTACGCACAACGAAACCCAGTGGGTATGCCGCCTGATTGACGGAAAATATCCTAACTACGACGCGGTAATTCCAAAAGAAAATCCTAATGTGCTGACAATCAATCGTCAATTATTTCTCAATTCCTTGAAAAGAGCCGCTTTGTTCTCAAACAAATCAACCTCTCAGGTTCGCCTGAAATTGAATGGTAATTCATTGAAATTGAGTGCAGAAGATATTGACTTTTCCAATAAGGCAGACATGAGCCTGCCGTGCGATTATCACGGTGAAGAAATGAAAATCGGGTTCAATTCCAAATTTTTGAACGAGATGCTGACCAACCTTTCTTCGGAAGACATCACGCTGGAAATGTCTATTTCAAGCCGTGCAGGAATCATCAAACCCCTTGATGGTCAGGACGAAAACGAAACAATCCTAATGCTGGTAATGCCTGTAATGTTGAACAGTTAAAAGGTTGTCTAAATAAGTTGAAAAATTAAATCAACGTTACGCAAATCAAAAGTTTGCGTAATGTTTTTTATGAAAAACAAGTCAAAAAAAGTAGATGAAAATTTCATATAACTGGTTAAAAAATTACATTAAAACAGATTTGCCTGTTGAAAAAATCTCCGCCATTCTCACAGAAACCGGTTTGGAAGTCGAAGGAGTTGAGAAGATAGAGTCCGTAAAAGGAAGTTTGAAAGGCGTGGTGGTCGGTCATGTTTTAGAATGCGGAAAACACCCGAACGCCGACAAACTGAAAATCACGAAAGTAGATTTGGGCGACGGCAATCTTGTGCAGATTGTCTGTGGCGCACCCAACGTTGCCGCAGGTCAGAAAGTTTCCGTAGCAACCATTGGCACAACGCTTTACGCTAAAAACGGCGAAAGTTTTCAAATCAAGAAAAATAAAATCAGAGGAGAAGAATCCAACGGCATGATTTGTGCTGAAGACGAACTTGGTTTGGGCGAAAGCCATGAGGGGATCATCGTTTTGGACGAAACCCTGAAAGCAGGAACGCCGCTGGACGAAGTTTACCGGATTTCTGAGGATTATTGCCTCGAAATCGGTTTGACCCCTAATCGCACTGATGCAATGTGCCACTACGGCGTAGCGCGCGATTTACATGCCGCCGCCAAGTGCCGAAAAATCCAAACAGAATTGCTGCCGATTTCAACACAGAATTTTCATATCGACAAAGAAACAGGAAATCCGATTTCTGTCGAAGTGGAAGATGCAAATTTATGTCCAAGATATACAGGTATTTACTTAGAAAATGTTGAAATCAAACCGTCTCCCGACTGGCTTCAAATCTTCTTGAAAGTCATCGGGCTTTCTCCAATCAACAATGTTGTAGATATAACTAATTATATTTTACACTCTTATGGTCAGCCGCTCCATGCTTTTGATGCTGATAAAATTAAAGGAGAGCAAGTGCGCATCGGGACAGTTGCAGGCGGAACAAAATTTGTTACTTTAGACGGCGTAGAACGATTACTCTCTGATAATGAATTGATTATAAAGGACGGCGAAAACAATCCGATGTGTATTGCGGGGGTTTACGGCGGAAAAGAATCAGGCGTGGGCAATGAAACCCAAAACATCTTTTTGGAAAGCGCTTATTTCGACCCTGTTTCCATCAGGAAAACCTCTAAAAAAGAAGGACTTAATACCGATGCTTCGTTCCGTTACGAACGCGGAATTGACCCGAACAACACCGTTTTGGCATTGAAAAAAGCCTGCGAACTCTTTAAGGAACTGGCAAACGCAACAATTGTCGGGGAGATGATTGACGTATATCCAAAACTTGTTGAAGCACAAAATGTTGTGTTGAGGTATCACAAAATCGACCAAATTTTAGGAAAGAGAATCCACCGCAACCAAATCAAAGAAATTTTGAAATCGCTGGAAATTCAAATAATTGCAGAAAACGACGATAATTTAGATTTGCTCGTTCCGCCTTACCGTGTGGACGTTACGCGCGAAATTGATGTCATTGAGGAAATTGCAAGGATTTACGGCTACAATCATATTGATATTCCTGAAAAATTTTCGTTTACTTATGAAAATCACAACGTTTTTGACGAAGAAGCATTGGAAGACGTTGTCGCTAAGCAGTTGAAATATAACGGTTTCAACGAAGTCATGAACAACTCTTTGACGAAAAAAAGAGAAGGAGAATCGCAATATGTGGAAATTTTGAATCCTTTGAGCAGAGATTTGGCAGTAATGCGTAAATCCCTGATTTACGGAATGTTGGAGAGTGTAGCTTTCAATATGAATCGAAACCAAAAAGAAATCAAATTTTTTGAATTTGGAAAAATCTACGAAAAATCCAAAGATAAATATTTTGAAGAAAAAAAGTTAGCTGTTGCCTTGTTTGGGAATTATCAAGAAGATAATTGGATTTCTTCCCAAAACGCTTCCACTTTCTATCACCTGAAAGGTATTGTCAATCAGGTTTTGAGCGGATTCAAGCTCGGAAAAATTGACGAAATACCCATGGAATCTTCCCAATTTAAAGAAGGAATTGAACTGCTGACTTCAAAAAAAATCGGCATTGCCCGATTGGGAACGGTCTCAGCCCCGCTGTTGAAAGAATTTGGTTTAAAAGGCGAGGTTTTTTACGCCGAAATCGAATGGAAAAAATTGGTAAAAACCGCTTCTGAAAAGAAACAAACAAGCCTTACAGAAATTCCGAAGTTTCCCGGCTCGCGCCGAGATTTAGCGCTGTTTTTGAATAAAGAGGTGAAATACATCGACTTATACAAATCCGCCTTTGAGTCGGAACGCAAACTACTGAAAACCATGGGATTATTTGATGTGTACGAAGGAAACAAACTGCCCGAGAACAAAAAATCCTACGCTTTGAATTTCTATCTCCAAGATGAGCATAAAACCCTCACAGATAAGGATATAGATAAGGCAATGGACAAAATCATCAAGAATTTTTCCGACCGTTTCGGGGCGGAATTAAGAAATTGAAAAACAATTTGTTATGGCAAAAAAAGTAGTAATTTTAGGAGCAGGAAACGTGGCGTTTCACTTAACGAAAGCCCTGCTGGAAAACACTGTGAACGTAGTTCAAATTTTCAATCGAACGCTGGAAAAGGCTGAAAATTTAGCAAATAACTACAATATCAGGTTCACCAACCAGATTTCGGAAATTGAACAGGCTGATTTATACATTATTTGCGCTTCCGACCGCGCTATTTCCGAGATTTCCTATTACATTCCTTTTGAGGACTGCCTTGTTGTCCATACGTCGGGGTCGATGCCTGTGTCCGTGCTGAAAGGCAAATACAGAAAAGGAGTTTTCTATCCGTTGCAAACTTTTTCTAAAAAAAGAATGATAGAATACGGCGATATTCCTTTCTTGGTCGAAGCCGAAAACGCTGACGACGAGCAGCTTTTAGTCAAATTGTCGGAAAGAATCTCGAAAGAAGTCCACGTTGTGGATTCTGAAAAAAGACTGAAAATCCACATGGCTGCCATTTGGGCGGGAAATTTCACCAACCACATGTATTTTATTGGAAATGAGGTATGTAAACAGCAAAATTTGCCTTTTGACATTCTCAGACCGCTGATAAAAGAGACTTGCGCCAAAGTTATGGACGGAATGCTCCCTTACGACGCACAGACAGGTCCCGCCAAAAGAAAGGATACCCTTGTGATTGACAAGCATTTAGCTCTGCTGGAAAATTCTAAATATTTACAAGTTTATAAAACCATAACTGATTCAATTATAAAAACTTACAATGATTAATTATAAAGAAAAACTCAATTATATTTCCGCCTTTGTTTTTGACGTGGACGGCGTTCTGACCGACGCTTCACTGATCTTGTTCAAACAGGATTTCGTGCGCACGATGAACACCAAAGACGGCTTCGCCCTGCAATATGCAGTGAAAAAGGGCTATCCGATAGGCATCATCACGGGCGGGTGCGACGAAGCGGTGAAATTTCGTCTCAACAAGTTGGGTATCACAGATATATATATGAACACTTTTCATAAAATGCCTGATTTTGAGGATTTTCTTTACAAATACAATTTGAAACCGCAAGAAGTGCTGTACATGGGCGATGACATTCCCGATTACGAGGTGATGACCATAGTTGGCGTGTCGGCTGCACCGAAAGATGCCTGCCCTGAAATTTTGGAAATTGCCGATTACGTCTCTCCGATGAAAGGCGGAAAAGGCTGCGTGCGAGATGTTATTGAGCAGACGCTCAAAGCCAAGGGCGATTGGAATTTCCTCAAAGAACAGCAAAATATTCCGAAATCAAT
>JAITOO010000117.1 GCA_031289875.1 Flavobacteriaceae bacterium | reverse complement strand
GTTTTGAAATTTTGCCATATAAATGGAGTTTGTCAAAAATAGATGCTTATGTAATGATTAACCAAAAACTTATTGACTATTTTTGTTCTATCAGACAAAAACCATCGCTTATGCTTTCGGCAATCGTTGATATTGAACGGTTCAAAGAACAGCCGCAAGTGATTGCCCCTATAAATAAAATAAACTGCTTATTTACAACAAGCAAGTTAGCTTATAATATCTTCAAATGTTGAAGTCTGCAAAGATACTACTTTTTATTAACTTGCTTGTTGTAAATAAGCAGTTAAATAAATTATGATTAAGAAAATTAAATTGATGCATTTGCGTAATGCCGAACATTTTCAGTATATGGTTGGAGCTAATCAGATATTTGATAAATATGGCTTTGCGAGTCAATTACTCTCTCCGTCGTACGGAGAATTGTCCCGTCTTCGTAATGAGGAGGAAAAATCCATGGCTATTGAGCGAAATAATGCTAAAATCAAGGAAAAAAGCGTTACCGACCACTTTAGAGACAAACTGCACAGTAAACTGTTTAATTCGGTGAAAGTGATTCTGTATGATGAAACCGACCCTTCTTTTGACATGGCTCAACGGGTGATGGCTGTGATTAAAAGCGTGGGCAATCCAAGAAATCTTGCCGAAAATGCCGAAAGCGCCATGCTTACGACATTGACCAACAAACTCGAACCCTACCGCGCCGACATGGAGGCGATGAGCGTACTGCCGCATTTAGACAAACTGACGGAAGCCAATCTGCACTTTATTCAGTTAGAAACGGAATGCCGCGAGATAGTAAGCATCCGCGCAGTGGTGAACGTTCCTTCAGTGGCGGTCATACGAAAACAAATTGACCCGGTTTACCACACTATCATTGATTATCTCAATGTACATATTAAACTCAACGGCGACACAGACTGTCAGTCTTTGGTGGCTGAACTCAACACGTTGGTCGAAAAATATGACACTCTGCTGGCACAGCGGAAAGTTCATACGAAAAAGAAAAACGGAGAACAGGAAACGGCTGTAGAATAGCCTCCCCACACCTCCCACTCCCCTCCGAAGGAGGGGATGTAGAGGGGAGGAGATGTACAAAACAGATACTGATTTGTCGAAGAAAATTTCTTTTCATCACTCGCTGTTGTAAATCTAAATATTTTCATGTACTTTTGCGGCTTCAAATCAATTAAAACACGAAAATATGAAAAGAATTTTTATTATTACAATTGCTTTATTCGGCATATCCG
This sequence comes from Flavobacteriaceae bacterium, assembly GCA_031289875.1. GTDB lineage: Bacteria > Bacteroidota > Bacteroidia > Flavobacteriales > Weeksellaceae > Apibacter. The sequence goes on along the minus strand of JAITOO010000117.1, from coordinate 1,620 downwards.
GCGTTAAGGCTCAGAAAGTTATCGAACCTGTCATTGGAGAAACGCGGGATATTAGTGTTAATGCCGCAAAAAATATAAAAAAACTTTATGCGACAATAGACAGCCTTATCAACACTTATCCAAACTATGAAGCAGCTAAAAAGCATTTAACGCAAAGACAAATTGAGATTTGGGAAAATGAAGAAGAGTATAGTCGGGAAGACCATTTAGATGTTAGTATTTGGGGCTGTAGTTGGTATTGCGGAGGAGGACCTGATCGCATTTTTGCAAGTTCCGAATTAAAACCATCCGGAAATTTGACCTATAAAGCAAATAATGCTCACGATTTTTCATTAAGAACCGCTTGGGTTGAGGGCGTTCAAGGTTACGGCATAGGAGAAAGTATCACTTATCGTTTTGAAAAACTTTCTCCACCCGTTACGACTGTTGAAATTTTTAACGGCTATATGAAGTCCGACGAGGTATGGCAGGACAATTCAAGAGTAAAGCAATTGAAAGTTTATGTGAATGGAAACCCTTATGCTTTACTCAACTTAAAAGATATAAAATCAAGACAACTTTTTAAGATAGGTTCGCATCAGGGGAAAAAATCAGACCTTTATTTAAAATTTGAAATTGTTGATGTTTATCCGGGAGATAAATATGATGATACGGCTATTTCCGAAATCGAATTTGATGGTACAGGGGTTCATTGTTTTACAAAAGAAACGATGATTGCCGTTCCCAATGGTGAAAAACAAATCGCACACTTAAAAGCAGGGGACAAGATTTTGACCCTCAACAGAACAACGAACAGTATCGAAACGGCTACAATTTTAGCGTTGGCAAATCAAAAACACCATAACCTTTATGAACTTGATTTTGGAGGTGTAAAAATTGAAACGACAGACGACCACCCGTTTTATTTTAATGAAAAATACTATTCAATCGTAGAGAATAATAAGTACGGAGTAACAACAAATGCGTTTTCTATCGGACAATCCATCAATTTTCTAATCAAGGGAGAAGTTAAAACAGTTGAACTGAAAGGAATAAAGAAACTTGACCGTTGCGAAGAAACATTTACTATCACAAAACTGGATAGAAATAATTTGTTTTTTGCAAATGGAATTTGTGTAACGACAGAAGAATTATAAAAAAAAATATGCCTTATGAACATTTTAGTCACCGGAGGCGCCGGTTTTATAGGATCTAATCTATGCGAGATATTGCTTCAAGACGGGAATCGGGTTCGTTGTCTCGACAATTTTTCTACCGGGAAAAGAGAAAATATAGCTCCATTCCTTGCGAATCCGAACTTCACGCTTATTGAAGGCGATATCCGCCATCCGGATACTTGCCTCAATGCTACCGAAGGAGTAGAATATGTTTTGCACGAAGCAGCGCTCGGTTCTGTGCCGCGCTCGATTAAAGACCCTGTCACTACTAATGAGGTTAATATTTCAGGTTTTCTCAATATGCTCGTTGCAGCGAGGGACGCCGGTGTGAAACGTTTTATTTATGCCGCAAGTTCTTCTACCTACGGCGATTCCGCAAGTCTGCCCAAAGTCGAGGACATCATCGGGAGACCACTCTCGCCATACGCTGTCACCAAATATGTTAACGAACTCTATGCCGACG
>JAITOO010000107.1 GCA_031289875.1 Flavobacteriaceae bacterium | reverse complement strand
AGTATTCGTTATTTTCCTGTAAGTTTTTTCAAATGGGTCAAATCCTGTCGGAACAAGGGAAACATAAATTTCGCTCGACTTTCTGTAACGGCTTTCCACGTTAAATTTGCTTTCCGCAGGACATTGCAGCCAATAGAGATTTTTTGCCATATAGTTTTTATAATCTTCTTTTGTATATGTTTCTCCATTGTGGTTAATTTCGTCGCTGATTATTACAGGCTGATTATTGATGAAGCGTCCGCGAACCTCTTCTATGCCGAGAAAACTGCCGTTTTCATCTTTCATATAAACGTTGAAACTTGGGTCAATCCAAATCCATTTTTTTAAATCGTTGGAATAGACGGAATTAATCACGTGGCAATCTGTGTCCGTTGAATCTTTCGGCAGGCAGACAACAAAACGAGATTTTATGCCCAAAGCGAGATACATTTCGTTCAAAGTTGTAGATAAATGCCTGCAATTCACACCTTTGCCTGTTGATTTATGATAATTGTACAAATCTATCGCATCAAATTCGCAATTGGCAGAATTACTTCCATCGTGGACAATATTTTTATTAACCCAACGCAGAAGATTCAGGATTTTAGAAATTTCATCGCCGTTTCCTGCAATGGAATCCAGTTTGAAATATTCCCGCACGTTTTTCAGATTGTCGGCATCCGCAGACTCATAGATGAATTTGGGGGAATTTTGAGCATTTTCCTTCTGATATTTTCCTGAATTTTGCAGAACTTTCACATAATCATATTTTTCAGCCAGATTGTTCATCAATTCTACAAATCGTTTTTCCTTTCTGATATTGTCCAAATCCGAATCAACCTTTGCGTGAGCATAGTCGGAATAACCGTATTTAACGCTTTCTGCAAAAGCATCTACGGCTTTTTTCTTCTGATTTTGAAGAGAATAGACACACGCCAGATTGTAATAAATAAAATTGGATAGAATTTGTGGATTTCTCCTTTGCGTTTTTTCAGAAAGCCGGTGGAAAAGCGAAACGCCGTCCAAAAGCGAATTTTCAGCAGTTTTGTAATCTTTAGTTTCAAAACTTTGACCGATAGCAGTTTCTATCGGTTTGAGTTGTTCGGAAAATTCCTGAATCGAAAGGGTATCGGTTTGCGCCGATAATGCTGTGCTGCAAATAACTGCGAGCTGTAAAACAAGTTTCTTCATGTTTAATCTGATTTTTTATTCATTAGTTCTTTGTTATACATAATAATATTGCAAATATACTACTATTTTTTTTAACCACAAAGAAAAATCAATTTTTTTTCTGATTTTTTTAATTTCTGCCTTCTCACAATTTTTTAATTTTTCCCAAACCTGTTGTTCTTATTTCTGTAATCGCTGCCGAACCTGTGTAATAAACATTGCTCGTGCCGCCCACATCCACAGAAAGCGTTTTTTGCGCATTTACGTAAACACTGCCCGTGCCGCTTGCCCAAACCTGCGCATGGTCGGCGGTTAAATTTCTTGCGTTCACGCTGCCCGTGCCGCTGTTAATTATTTTCAGGTTGTCGGTTTTCCCTTTGAAATTAGCGTTTCCCGTTCCGGAAATGGAAATTTTGGTCTCGTCGGCGGTCAAAGTTTCGGTCAAAAAATTTCCCGTTCCGGAAAAATCCAGTTTCAATTCGGCAGAATTGATGTTTCCTATTTTCAGATTTCCTGTTCCCTGATTTAACGCTCCGAAATTTTTTATATTTACGTTTTTCAGCGTTACGTTGCCTGTGCCGCCGGAAATAACGGAAAGTTCCGCTCCTTTCAAATCCTTTTTGGAGGTAATATTTCCTGTTCCGGAACTGACGATTTTTCTCAAATTGTCATCAACGGGAACGTAAACCGTAATTTCTTTCATATTTCCGATGTTTTCTTTTTTCTTGAAACCGATTTGCAGAGTTCCATTAATTGTCTGAACATCAACAAAATCAATCAAATCTAATTCGGCTTCTACCGTAACATCGCCGACTTTTCCGTCAGTCAAAACTACGTCAATAATGCTTTTCTGCGAAATTCCCGTATAAGCAGAAACTTGCCTCAACTCTCTGGTAATCTGCCCATTGCCCTTGGTTCTATTTTGTTGATAATCTTCCGTTCTTTGCGAATTGCAATTTTGAGCGATAAATAAACTCAAAAAAAATACTAAAAGTTTGATTTTCATTATTTTATAATTTAATTAGTTATTCTTTTGCGATTTTATTCATATTTTCTCTGAACTCTCTCATTTCTTGTTTAAAACTTTCGTAATTAGAAGTTTGAGATTGATTTTTCGCATTTTTCATTCCATTTGCTTTCAATTCCGCCGCCTTTATTTTTATTTCTGCCTCTTTCTTTTTTATATCCGCCTGAACCTTTGCTTTGTAGGCTTGATATTTTGCCATTTGCTCGGCAGTCGGTTTTTGTCCGATTCTCGTTTCTGCTCTTGCGATTTCGCCCTCTTTGCGTGCGATTTCACCCTCTTTACGTGCAATCTCGCCTTCTTTGCGTGCAACCTCACTCTCTTTCCGTGCTTTTTCCGATTCTTTGCGTGCTTTTTCTCCTTCTTTGCGTGCAATCTCACTCTCTTTCCGTGCAACCTCACTCTCTTTCCGTGCAACCTCACTCTCTTTCCGTGCTTTTTCCGATTCTTTCCGAATTTGTTCCTGCTCTGCTTTCCATTCATCGGACTTGAAATATTTCTTCAACTCTCTCAGTTTCAATGTATCGGTTTTTAAATCGGAGATTCCCGTGCGGTTTTTCGTGTTTCCTTTATAAATAACCGTATCTCCGTCAATATCAATGGATTCTACATCAAAATCCTCTTCAATAGATTGATTTTCAGGAATAGTATCTTTTCCCATCATCGAATTTTCCATCATTTTTGAAACCGATTTTTCAAGGTCGGAATTTTGCACTTTTGCATAAATTTTGTTGCTGAAAATGAAAATAAGCATCAACACAAACGGCATGCTGAGCCATTGCAAAGCAAACGTTTTTACGAAATTTTTCTTTTTTGTCATCATAAGAAGTCTTTTCTTGGTTTGAATAAAATTGAAATTACTTGCAATCGGAATTTGAAAATTGGATTGTAAACTTTTTAAAATCAGATTTTGATATTCATAAATATCTATATTTGAATTGATTACATTTTCATCAGCCAAAAATTCATGATTCAATTGAATGGCTTTTTTGTAAAAATAAAATGCAGGATTGAACCAAAAAAATATTTTCACTAACTCAACCAGCAGAATATCAAGCGAGTGCAGCTGCTCAGCGTGCGCCGTTTCGTGTTTTAACAATTCTGATTTTAACTGATAGAAATCTTTTTCAGGAATGAAAACAAAATTCATAAAACTGTAAATGTTTGATTCTCCGCCATTTTCTACGAGCGTAACTTTCCCTGATTTTCTCTTTTGGTTTCTTTTAACAGATTGATGAATAAACAGCAAATTTCTTATGAATTTGACAATCATAATTAGCGTAATAAAAATGTAAATTCCAAAAATTATTTGTTGCAGTGGCAAAACTTGTTTTGTCTTTACGGAGGTTTGAGATTGCGAAACCGTTTGAAAATCAATAGTTTCGTTTTGTGAATTTTGTGGTTTTTCGATTTTTAATCCTTGATTCAAATTTGTAAATAATTCATTATCAATGTTTTCAAAATCCAATTTATTAATTGCAAATTTATCATCGCTGATTGATTGCGGAATTTCAATCAAAAAAAGCGGCGCAGCCAACGACAAAACAAGTGTCAAAATCAAATATAACCGATTGAATTTTAACATTTTCTCGCGTTCCAGCAAGAGTTTGTAAAACCCCAGAAACAGCAGCGAAGCAACGATTACTTTAATGATGTAGGCCATCATGATTTTTTCTTTTTTTGAATTTCAGAATCTACGATTTTTCTCAGATTTTCCAGTTCTTCCATGCTCAAACCTCTTGCCGAAGCGAAAAACGAAGCAAATTGCTCGGTGGAATTATTAAAAAAATTCTTAATCATTCCGCTAACCTCTTTAGAAAAATAATCGTTTTTTTTGACCAAAGGATAGTATTGCCGCGAATTTCCAAAAGTTTCGTATGCAGCAAAACCCTTGTCCTGCACTCGTTTAAGCAGAGTTGAAACTGTCGTAACAGCAGGTTTCGGCTCAGGATAACATTCGATTATCTCTTTGAGAAACAATCGCTTACCACTCCAAATATATTCCATTAACTGTTCTTCTTTTTTTGACAAACCGACCATGATTCTATAATTGTAAATTTTATTCTACAAATATAGAATACATTTTTTAAATGACAAAATTTTTTTAGAAAAAAATGGATTAGCTTGTTGTTGCTGAAACAGATTATAAAAAAAATCTACCAAAAATTTTTGTTCCCATAGAAAATTGCCACATTGACCAATTAACACTATATTTGCAAAACTTTTCGGGAGTATTAACTAAAAAACGTAAGTCTATGGCTACAAATATTTTTGAAGGTACTATGGCAGAAAATCTTCACCCAAACGACATTGCGGAAAAACTTACAGAGCTTAACGAAAAAGACAGAATCCTGACCTTTTTTCTTCTGCCCAGCGAACAAAAAACAGAGGTTTTCACTTATTTAGACCCTAAAATTCAGCAAGATTTGCTGCACGGTTTGGGAAAAAAAGATATTACCGACCTCCTCAACGAAATGGCGCCTGACGACCGTACCGAATTTTTCGTTGATTTGCCCGACGATTTGATTAAAAACACCATCAACCTCCTTGACGAAAGCGAGCGCAAAGTAGCTCTTCACCTGCTCGGATACCCCGAAGACAGTGTCGGACGTTTAATGACCCCCAACTACATTCAGGCAAAAAAAAACTGTACGGTTGGACAAGCGTTTGCGCACATCAAAAAATTCGGCAGAAAAGCCGAAACTCTTAACTACATTTACGTCGTCGATAAAAATGATAAACTATTGGACGATATACGAATAGGAAATCTTCTCTTGGCAGACGACGATATGCTCATCGAAGAACTCTGCGATTACAATTTCATCGCCCTCAGAAGCACCATGAATCAAGAAGAAGCTATTCCCATGTTCGAAAAATACGACCGTTCCGCCCTGCCTGTGGTCTCGGAAACAGGCGTTTTGGTAGGGATAGTCACGGCAGACGACGTTCTCGACATTGTTCAAGAACGCGACACCGAAGACATTCAAAAGTTCGGAGGCTTGGAGGCTTTGGACATTCCCTATCGGGACACGCCGCTGCTCACACTGTTCAAAAAACGTGCAGGCTGGCTGATTATTCTCTTTCTTGGAGAAATGCTCACGGCAAGCGCTATGGGGTATTTCGAGAAAGAAATCGAACGCGCTTTGGTGCTGACGCTTTTCATTCCGTTGATTATTTCCAGCGGAGGAAACTCCGGATCGCAGGCAGCCACGCTGATTATTCGCGCTATGGCGCTGAAAGAAATAGGTTTGCGAGACTGGTGGTATGTGATGAAAAAGGAAATTTTTTCAGGGCTGCTGTTGGGTGTAACTTTGGGAGTTATCGGATTTATACGGATATTTATCTGGCAGAGTTTCCATTTCTATAATTACGGCGAACATTGGACTTTGGTCGGTCTCACGGTTTCTCTATCCCTTATAGGGATTGTGCTTTGGGGAACGCTTTCCGGCTCAATGATACCTTTTGTGCTGAGACTGTTCAAGTTAGACCCTGCAACTTCCTCTGCGCCTTTTGTCGCTACGATGGTGGACGTTACCGGACTGATTATCTATTTCTCCATTGCTTTATTGATACTGCTTTAACAGCGTTTTGAAGATATGATCACTGAATGTTATAGGTATTTCAATCTCATTCTGCCACTTAGTTTTTACCCTAAAAACGGATATTTATAATCTGTCGAGGGAACTAAGGTTTCCTTGATGCTTCTCACTGATGTCCAGCGCAATAGATTTTGAGCAGAACCCGCTTTATCATTCGTTCCTGAAGCCCTCGCTCCGCCGAAAGGTTGTTGTCCGACCACTGCGCCTGTTGGTTTGTCGTTGATGTAGAAATTTCCTGAAGCATTTTTCAAGGCTTCTGTTGCTTGCGCAATTGCGTATCTGTCCTGTGCAAACACCGAACCTGTCAGGGAATATTCTGTGGACGTGTCGATTAGCTCAAACATTTCTTCCCATTTTTCGTCTTCGTAAACATAAACGCTTAGCACGGGACCGAATATTTCTTCAATCATACTTTCATAGTGCGGATTTTTAGCCAAGATAACGGTTGGATAGATGAAATATCCCGTCGAATCGTTGCATTGACCACCGATGATAATTTCCGCTTCCTGAGAGGCTTCCGCTCTTTCGATATAACCTTTGATTTTATCAAAAGCTTTCTTGTCGATGACGGCATTGATGAAATTGGAAGTATCCGCAGGCGTTCCGATTTGAAACTCGGAAATCATGTCTTTCATTTTTTGCATTACCGTATTCCACAAACTTACAGGAATATAGGCTCTCGAAGCTGCCGAACATTTCTGTCCTTGATATTCAAATGCACCCCGCACCAAGCCTGTAGCCAAAGCGTCGGGTTCTGCGCTTGGATGCGCCAAAATAAAATCTTTTCCGCCCGTTTCGCCCACAATTCTCGGATAGGTTTTATATTTTTGAATATTACTGCCGATTTCCGACCAAAAACTCTGGAAAACGCGGGTTGAGCCGGTGAAATGGACTCCTGCAAAATCAGGGTGGGCAAAGATTTTTTGAGAGGTTTCTGCGGAATCGGTTAAAATCATATTGATAACGCCTTTCGGAAGACCGGCTTCTTCCCACAAATCCATGATGACTTTGGCTGAATATACCTGAGTATGAGACGGTTTCCAAATCACGACATTTCCCATCAGCGCCATAGAAGCGGCAAGATTCATGGAAATTGACGTAAAGTTGAACGGCGTTACGGCATAGGTAAACCCTTCTAACGGGCGGTATTCCGATCGGTTCAGCACGCCTTCGGAAAACAGCGGCTGTTCGGAATAGATTTGAGTCATGAAATAAGTATTGAAACGCAGAAAATCAATCAGTTCGCAGGCGGAATCAACTTCTGCCTGAAAAACATTTTTAGATTGACCTATCATTGTGGAAGCATTGAGCATATCGCGGTATTTTCCTGCCGCTAAATCTGCTGCTTTCAAAAAAATGGAAGCGCGCTGTTCCCAAGCGAGCGCAGCCCATTCTTTTCTCGCCGTCAAGGCTGAGACAATCGCTCTATCAACGTCTTTGAGAGTTCCTTTGTGATAAATGCCCACAATATGCTGATGGTTGTGAGGCGGTCTTATTTCTATTTTTTCTCCTGAAAATATTTTTTCTCCGCCTATGTATTGAGGTACTTCGATGATTTGGCTGTAGAGTTCCTCATAAACTTTCAATAAAGATTTTTTTTCTTTTGAATCCGGTGCATAGGCTTTTGCAGGTTCGTTTTGGGGTTTTGGTACTCTGAAAATTCCTGACATGATGTTATTTTACTGTATTGGCAATTTCTGATATTCTGCTGGTGATTTTCAATATTTTGTTGTTGTTATCGACCAGAATCAAGGTCGGTGTTCCTGAAATGTTCAACGTTTTAACGAAATCACTGTCCCAGCCAAGCAGTTCGGAATCGTTGAGCCATGTAAAATCGACGATGGCTTTTTCCCAGTCTTCTTTGCTGTAATCTACGGAAAGTGCGATAATTTCTCCGCCCGATTTTTTAAACCTGTCGTAAAACTGCTTCACATAGGGCATTTCCTGCTGGCAGTGGCTGCACCACGAAGCCCAGACCAAAATCAATTTGTAGGAGGTTTTGATGTCATAAAGAGAGTTGTATTTTCCTGCCAGTTTATGCGTAAAGGCAACATTAGGAATAATTTTTCCGACTTTGATATTATTGTTCTTAGCCAGCGTTTCTTTAAGTTCAGGCGTGATTTCACAAGTCATAGACTGCGCTTTTGCCATATATTTTTCTGCAACTTTATCCACGCCGTAGCTGATCAGCATATCAATGGCGGCGGCTAAAATTTCCTGTCCGCGCGAAGTTTCTTCTCCTGCTTCGTCAAGCAGAGTCTGCACTGCCTGATCAATTTTATTTTCCTGGTCTGCGCTTGAAATTCCCGTCGTCGATAATACGAAATAATTGTACAATAATCCTTTGCCCAAGCCCGAAGTTTCAAATTCTTCACCTGAATTGGCAAATTGCTCGATGATGATTTCTTTTGCGGCTGCGTAATCTTTCGTGTTGTTCTTCTTGAGCGATTCTGCCAATTTAGAAGCGGGAATGTAATAGGCAAGATAGGGATATTTTGTATAATCCGATTCGGGCAAACTGTTGATGTTTTTGATTTCCGCTTGGATTTGAGAATAAAAAGCGTCCGAAGGTTTATAGCTGTTTATTAAAGTTTCCAACTGAGGGAGGGAAGTTGTTTTTTTATTATTGTAGCTCAGATAGTTGCGGTACGCTGTATTGAGGGCATTTCCTGCATCAATCAGATAGAACTGGTTGTCGGAATCAAGGGAAGCCTTGAAATCAATATTGGTATTGTCGGAAATGAAAATATGGTCTTGTTTGGCGTCAAGAAGGGAGAGGGTAAGCACTCCTGTATATTTTTCCTTAATGGGAATGGAGAATTTCCCCGATGCGTCGGTAGTGATAGTGCCTGCCACTACGCCGTCAAAAGCGGTATTGAGTTTGAGCAGGGCTCTTTTGCCTGCATAATTGTCGATAGTTCCCTTAAAAGTGAACTGCGCCTGCATTATGGAAGTTGCCAGCAGCAAACACCATGAAAAATACTTTGTCATTTTTTCTGATTTTTAGACATATTTTTGCTCTGAAATGTATCTGAAATGTAAAGGTACAAAATTAATTTTAATGACTACTAAATGTTTTATCTAATAGCTGAAACGCAGAGTCTTACCCTTCGATAGGTTTTTATGTTTACAAAAAAATCAAATTTTCGTAAAGCAATGAAAATAAACATTAAACAATAATACGATTTTTTTAACTTGGTATCTATCTAAGAGTTAAGACTCTCGATTATTTTTCATGGTTCAATTGTTCCTCTTTTCTCTTTTTATTGTCGATGATATAATCGGAAGGAGTGATGCCTTCGATGTCTTTGAATACTTTGTTGAAAGTCGATTGGTATCTGAACCCTCCGGACGTATGGATATATTTCATCGTATATTTATCTTGATAATCTTCGTCCATCATCTCTTTTATCATCCTGATTCTGTATGTATTAATGAAAACATTAAAATTCTGTCCTGCTTCCTGTTTTATAGATCTGGCTATGTAACTTACGTTGGTTTTGAGAGTTAAAGCAAGCTGGGATACGGTAAAATCCGGGTCGCAGTAAGGTTTTTTATGGTCAAAATACAAAACAATTTCTTGGTACAAATTTTTCAGTTTTACAGCATCGTTTTCTTCTTTTTCTGATTCCTGCGCAACATCTTCATCTACAATTTCTTGATAAGGTTCTGCATTGTATTTTTTTATTTTTAATATTTTAACAATGTAATTCGTAAAGAAAAAAAACAATACAAAACACATGAAGACTGTCGTGCTGTTTAATATCACCTTTTGTCTATGAGAAGCAACGAGTGCATAATCGTCAGGTACATAAGGCTCTACAAAAAAAACAGAGGCAACAATCGCAGAAGTATAAATGCTCCAAAACCTGACGGCTTTGGGCGAAAAATGCAGTATTGCGGTGGCAAGGGGAATAAAAGCATACCACATAAAGGCTGATATGGAATCTAACTTCCAATAGAAAATTATTTTTGGATACAGAAACAGACAAAGAAAATGCAAGTAAATAGGTGTCAGTAGTTTTATGTTGCTGTAATTGTATCTGTAAATAACAATAAGTGTAATTATGTGCAGGATTAATGTTAAACCATATATATAAGCATATGCCAGTACGTTATCGTAAATAAAAAAAACTACATTACAAAATAAAAAAAGAATTACTAAATAGAAGTACCGGATGCAAAATTTCTTCAACGTCCTGTCCATTTCGGTTTCTTGAAAACCTTTTTCTTTATTATTTTCCATAAATTATATCAATATTTAATGCCTTGAATATAAAAACTTACTTAACTTGTCATATTTTTTTCATAAACATTACATTTTTTCAAAAACGAAAAAACATTTAATGCTCGTCCGCTTTGCGGACGAAAAACCCTGAAAGGGTGCAATCTGTGCATATCTCCGAATAAACGAAGCGCAACTCGGAACAATAAGCACCTTCCCGTCCCATAGCCCTTGCGGAGACCGGACACACAATAACGCATATCCATGGAGGGGTACGGGACACGTATTTCCATCCCTGCACTATGCCTGTATGAGGCTGTTAAAGTCAAACGCCTTCGATGTAAATAGCTCAACACGGTGTGTTGCAGATGAGTATTGAACATTTTATATTTATTTATTTATTAAACCTTTATATTCTCCTCTATATTTATTAAATATGAATGTCGTATTTATTACCTGCCAACTCGAAAGGCGTAATTTTCATAACCGCAGATTTCAACCTGCAGTTAAACTCTTGGCTTTCAGCCAATCAAGCATTATGTACGATAATCATTTTAGTAAACATTGTTATTTATT
>JAITOO010000073.1 GCA_031289875.1 Flavobacteriaceae bacterium | reverse complement strand
GGTGGCAGTAGTGAGAATGTTGAAATCGGAGGTATTGACAATCCGGTAATAAAAATTGCAACAAAAGATAGTCAGCCATACATTCCCGGCAGTTCGCTGAAAGGGAAAATGCGCTGTTTATTGGAGCAAATTGCAGGAAGTGCTTCTGTCGGAGGAAATGACGAAATCAACAATTTATTTGGATTTTCAAATAAAAATATGCCGTCAAAAATTATCGTTAGAGATTCGTATTTGACAGAAAATTCCGCAAAAGAATTACGCGAATGCGAAAATTTGGATATGCCCTACACCGAAGCCAAATGGGAAAATGTGATTGACAGGGTAAAAGGAACGGCAGAACATCCCCGCCAAACCGAAAGAATCCCTGCCGGAGTATTTTTCAATGTGGAATTTATTATCAATGTGTGGGATATGGACAAGGGTGAAAAGTTAGTTGAACTTCTTGAAAAAGGAATTAAAGCCCTTGAAAATGATTATATTGGAGGAAGTGGGACTCGTGGTTACGGTCAGATAAAGTTTGGCGAACTCAAACAAGAGGAAATTCCGTTTGATAAATATTTTGAATAGTCATGCCAAAGTTTAAGATTTATAAATTACACTTCACTTCGCCTGTTCATTTGGGTGATACACGTGAAGACTATGGAATTAGTTTGAAAACAATTAGTTCCGACACTTTGTATGCGGCATTAACGTCTTGTTTGGCAAAGATTGGAAAGCAGATACCAAACAATGGTGATTTGGGTTTCACAATTAGTTCGCTATTCCCATTTTATCAGCAAGATAAAGAATCAAAGGCTGTCTATTTTCTGCCCAAACCACTGAAAAGCGAATTGCCTAATTTGAAAGATGTGGAGAACGCAAAAGCCATTAAGAAAGTGCAATGGATTGACATAGATGATTTTTCTGACTTCTTAAACGGCAAAGCAAATATTGGCGACAAATCGGAGTTAATCAAAGGAGATTACTTTGTTTCAAAAGCGCATTTAATTGTTGGAAAAGACGACAAAGGCAAAGATGTGGCATTTGACAATAAATTCATTGATACAAAAGTATCTCCACGCGTAACCGTTTCCCGAACAGGACAAGAAGATGCTATACCATTTTATATGGATAGAGTTTATTTTAAGGATCATTCCGGGCTGTTTTTCTTGGTTGAGGGCGATACAAAATTACTTGATATTGCAATAGACATTTTGCAATACGAAGGAGTTGGAACAGACAGAAATGTAGGCAATGGTTTTTTTGAATACAACAAACTCAGCAAATCGGAAATTGAGATTAACTACCCCGATGATTCAGAATATGTGATTTCTCTTTCCATGTATATTCCTGAAAATAAACAGCAATTGGATGGAATGTTAGCAGGAGAAAATGTTGCTTATGACTTCATCAGAAGAGGCGGATGGATTACTACGCCACCTCACATCTCTTTTAGAAAAAATGCCATTTATGCGTTCACCCCGGGGTCAATCTTTTCGGCAGAAGCTAATCAGCCTTTTATTCAAGGAAAGATACATGATTTAAAACCGGAATTGGATTTTGATAGTAGAATTGAACATCCGATTTGGCGAAATGGGAAATCCATTTTTATACCTATTAAATTATAATGTTATGGATACACTAAATCAAAAATTCAATATTGAAATCACTGTTCTATCTCCGTTAAGCATTGGAGCCGGAGCAGAGAAAGATTGGGTCAAGGGAATAGATTTTGTCGTAAAAAATAAAAAACTCTGGGTATCGCCGAAATCGGCAAAAACTCTATCTTTTGAATTTGAAAAAGATGGTCAAAAACGGAATTATGCCTGATGAACTTACTTCGTATTTTGCAGCGAAAAATGAGGCGGGGCTATTGAAAAAAATAGAAGGAAAATTAGAGGCTGTTTCCGATAAGATTATTTCTCTCCCGACAGATACCGCTAATGATGTAAAGTCATTTATCAAAAATGAGTTATCCGGAAATCCGATTATTCCGGGCAGTTCGTTAAAAGGTGCTGTTAGGTCTGTTATTTTAGATTATCTGATAGGAACTCAAAAGCCGACACGACTTGACGAAAAAGATTATTTTGGTGATTCCAATAAAGGAGATGAATTGATGCGGTTTATCAAGTTTTCTGATGCGGAGTTTTCAGAAACTACCATAGTTAATACCAAGATATTTAACTTAAAAGGTAGTGGAAATAATTGGACCGGAGGATGGAAACATGAATTTAAAGGTGGAACAAATGACAAATATAAACCAAACGGTTTCAATACTTTGTGTGAGGCTCTCCTTCCCTCTGAAAAGAGTGTTTGTTCTATCATGTTATCAAAAATTTCATTCGGCAAAATAGTAAACCAAAATTTGATACATGAGAAACAAAAGTTATTTGATTTGAAAGAGCTATTCCAAATAATCAATAATCACACGAAAGCGTATCTTGATAAAGAAATTCAATTTTTCACGCAATTTTTTACAGATAAAACTAATGAAATTATTGAGAGTTTGAACAATATTAAAAATCAAATTCCAAACGATAATTCGTATTGTGTACTGAAAATGTCTGCCGGTTCCGGATTTCATTCCATAACAGGAGATTGGCAATATGACGATTATGTAAATATTGGAATTTGGTCAGGTGGTAGAAATGACGGTAAGAAAAAATACAAATCTCGCAAGATTGCCATTCACGATGGAGTTTTTTCTTTAATGGGATTTGTGAAGTTACAACCAATAAGTGATGAAGAACTTGGTCGTAGAAATCTGGAAAAAGAAGCAGAAAAACAACGAATTGCAAATGAAAAACAAGCGGAGCAGAATCATTTAGAAGAAGAAAAACGTATTGAGAGAGAATATGATGCAAAAATAATAGAGGCTGAATCCTTTTTCTCTAAGGAAAAATACGAAGAGGCATTAGATTGTTTTGAAGAGGCTAAAACTCTACTTTCAGACGGCAAAAAACACGGAGAGCAGATTGTTCAAATTACTAATATTTTAATTACCAAAAGATTGAAAAGAGAAAATGCGGAAAAGATAAGAGAAAATGCGACCAGGATAGAAAATGACCGGATCAAATCTAATCAAATCCCTCTTGCTGATAAATTAAAATCTGCTTCAAAAATTCCTACCACGATTGGTAATCTAAAAACTTGGATGAAATTGAATGAAGTAACAAACCTTTCGGATAGCGAAATAGATACATTAAAAGAATATCTTTTAGATATTTATAATTCAATGAAAGATAGAGAGAAAAAAGAATGGCAGAGGATAGAAAAATGGAAAGAATTGTCCGCTATTATTGGAGATAATGAGATGGTAGAAATTTTATCTCTAATAAACAAAAAATAATTTAAAATGGAAACAAACCATATTGAATACAAGGAGAAACTTGCCGATAGTTTTGAAAAAGAGGTTGTCGCCTTAATACCAATGGAGGAGATATTTTTATTGGCATTAAGGATGATATCCGTACTTTTATTACAGCATTCCTCAATTTGTACCGTACTTTTATTACAAGAAATTGGATTTTATACCGTACTTTTGCGCACGATCGAAAAATAATGTATTACCTTTGTGCCTTAAATTTATTCGGATATGATACAAAGAGATGCTATAAAAAAACTTCTTGAATGGAAATCGAATGAACACCGTAAGCCATTGGTTATACGAGGTGCAAGGCAAGTTGGTAAAACCACTTTGGTGGAAGAATTTGCCAAGGATTACGATATTTTTCTCTCTCTCAATCTTGAAAATGCTGCTGCTCGTCAATTATTTGAAGATTATGACGATGTTCATAAACTCATTCAAGCAATATTTTTTTTCAAAGGTATTACGGTTCAAGATGCAAG
>JAITOO010000229.1 GCA_031289875.1 Flavobacteriaceae bacterium | reverse complement strand
CCAACAGGCGTAGCCGCAATTAACGCAGGCGGCGTAACGCTTCACTCGCTGTTTGGGCTTCCGCTGGTGAGCTTCATTCCCGAAAATGATTTCGGAATTGACCGCAACATTGCCATTACCAAATCGGAATTGCATCAGCATTTTCGGTACAACAAAGAGAAAAGAAAACTCCTGACCGAGTTGGACATGCTGATTATTGATGAAGTTTCCATGCTTCGGGCGGACATTCTTGATGCCATAAACTTTGCGCTGCAAAACGTTCGGCGAAATCTTGCGCCTTTCGGAGGCGTGCAGGTCGTGATGATTGGCGACATGTATCAACTTCCGCCCGTTATCAAGGACGAGCAGTGGAATTTGCTGAAAAATTATTATAAAAGCCTTTTCTTTTTCGATGCACGTATTTTGCAGGACAATCAGCCTGCGTGCATTGAATTTAAGCAGGTGTACCGTCAGGAAGATCCTGTTTTTATCAACTTGCTGAATGCCATTCGTTTTCAGGATTTTGACTTGATTGATTTTGAACTCCTTCACCAAAGATACCATCCTAATTTTGAACCTGAAGAATCGGGTTACATCACGCTCACGACACACAATTACATCGCCAATGAAATTAATCAGAAAGAACTGGAAAAACTGTCGTCGCCGATTTGTTTTTTCGAGGCGGTGGTGGACGGCTCTTTCTCCGAAAATGCTTTTCCAACTGATTTTGAACTCGTTTTGAAAGAAGGTGCGCAAGTGATGTTTATCCGCAACGATACTTCGGGTGAGCGGCGGTATTTCAACGGAAAAATCGGAATTGTAGAAAAAATCGAGAATGACGATATTTTCATTCGGTTTGAAAATCAGCAGGATTTGTTGAAATTGGAACACGAAGTCTGGAAAAACATCAAATATACGTTTGATTCCCGGTCAGGAAAAATCAGCGAGGAAGAATTAGGCTCGTTTTCGCAGTACCCAATACGGCTGGCGTGGGCGGTTACCATTCACAAAAGTCAGGGTTTGACCTTTGACAAAGCGATTGTCGATGCGGGAAAATCTTTTGCTTCGGGGCAGGTCTATGTGGCGCTGAGCCGCTGCCGAACTTTGGAGGGAATTGTTTTAAAATCAATGATTCATCCCCGAAATATCATTCAAAATGAGGAGATTAACGCTTTTCAAAGTCAGATGTGGAACGTTCACAGGCTGGAATCCATGCTTGACAGCGAAAAATACAGCTACGCTTTGCAGACACTTTTTAAAACGCTGGATATGAAGAGTTTGAAATTCGACTTGGGCGAATGGCGGAAAACAGTTTTGGAAAAATCTATTCCTGAAAAAGAAATAGTTTTGGATTTGATTTCTTCCGTGAATGAAATGTTAGACTCGTTCCAAGCAGTGAATCGAAAATTTGAAAATACAATTTTGAAATGGTATCAGTCCGGAAACAATGAAGAACTCTGGCAAAAAATCTCAAAAAAGAGTTCCGACGCGGTGGAATATTTTGCGGAACAGTTGTTTCAGAAAGTCTGGAAGCCTGTTGCACAACATTTTATAGAATATAAAAAGAAAGCAAAAATTAAACAATATTTGAGTTTGATAAGCGAATTTGAAGAGAGCATTAAACTGAAAATCAAAAATATACTTTCTGCCCATTTGATAGATGAACGTCTGACTTACAAGGAATCCGTTTTCACGACTGACGACGGCGAAGTGAAAGTTATTGATGACAAAGAAGATACAATTGAAATTACGCTGCAATTCTTGTGCGAAGGAAAAACTTTGGAGCAAACGGCAAATGAAAGGTGCTTGGCAATCAGCACAATAAGCAACCACGTTTCCAAACTGATTGCCAAAGGAAAAATTTCGGTGTACGATTTTCTTTCCGAAGAAAAATACAATTTAATCCGTCAAAAAATATTGGAACTTAACAGCAAGGAAATCAAGCCGATAAAAAATGCTCTCGGCGATGAAATTTCCTACGACGACATCAAATTCGTGCGCAGCGACATGGGAAGATGAAAAAAAAGAATATCCACCCTGCGATTTTGCGTCGGACATTCTTTGGTGTCGGTTGTCATTTTTGGCAACTCTTTTTGTATGTTGGACATACAAAAGATTCAACGCCCCGCAGGGGCGTTGAATCAAAAATTTTCTCATTTTTTTTCTTGAAATTTCATCTTGTAAAAATGAAAATCTCAAAAATTTTAATTTCAGGTCGGTATGGTTAATTTAGTGTTCAAAAAGTTCAAAAGCCTGCTGAGACAGAGTTTCCCTGTGGTTTGGGTGAGCAATGGAAATCAGCGCTTCGGCTCTTTCTTTCAGATTTTTTCCGTACAGATTCACAATTCCGAATTCCGTCGCTACATAATGAATATGTCCGCGCGTAGTTACCACGCCTGCCCCCTGTTTCAGCGTAGGAACAATTTTGGAAGCGCCTTTGTTCGTAACCGAAGTCAGTGCGATAATAGGTTTTCCGCCTTCGGAGAGAGATGCTCCTCTGATGAAGTCCATTTGTCCCCCCACGCCTGAGTACATTTTTGTTGCGATACTGTCAGCGCAAACTTGCCCCGTCAGGTCAATTTCAATGGCGCTATTGATAGCCGTAACTTTCGGATTTTGGCGGATAATTGCCGTGTCGTTGGTGTAGCTGGATTCCAGCATGGCAACTGCTTGATTGTCATCAACAAAGTCGTACAATTTTCTCGTTCCCATTAAGAAAGTGGAAACTATTTTGCCGTGATAGATTTTTTTCTGAGAATTGTTCACTATGCCTTTTTCTACCAGAGGAATCAGTCCATCGGAAAACATCTCGGTGTGAATGCCCAAATTTTTGTGATTTCCCAAGCAGGCAAGTACGGCGTTCGGAATTCCCCCGATGCCCATTTGCAGTGTTGCTCCGTCGTCCACAATCCCTGCGACATATTTTCCAATAGCAACATCGTTTTCCGTCAGAGCGGGAGACAGACTTTCATAAATCGGGTCTTCGCACCAAATAGCTGCCGTAATCTGGCTCTCGTGAATAAAACTGTCTCCGAAGGTTCTCGGCATGTTCGGATTCACTTGAGCGATAACGATTTTTGCTTCTTCGGTAGCGGCTTTCACTCCTTCGATGGACAGCCCCAGCGAGCAGTATCCGTGAGAATCGGGAGGAGAAACATGTATTAAAGCGACATCGACAGGGAGGACTTTCTTCCTGAACAATAAAGGAATTTCGCTCAAAAATACCGGTACATATTGGACGCTGCCCTTGTTTACATAAGGACGGATATTTGCTCCGATGAAAAAGTTATTAACTTTAAAGTTTTTTGAATACTCAGGCAGGGCATAGCGAGCCTTTCCTTCGGTGTGGATATGGCAGAACTCCACATCTCTCAAATCTTCGTGCCTGTCCACAATTGCGTCAATCAAACGTTCGGGCGTGCAGACCGTAGAATGTACATAAATTCTGTGGTTTGATTTAATCAATTTTGCGGCTTCAGATGCTTTTATATAATCCATAATTTTTAATAATGTTGTAATATGGTAAATGTACTAATTAATTTTAAATTTCCGCATATGATATAAAACAGTTTTTTTGTTCCGAAAATATTAACTATCTTGCAAAATAAATAGAAACATTTAATCAATTCTTTAACATTGGAAATAGACAAAAACATTTACGGCAGCCTCGAAAACGGGCTTTATGCAGATATCAAGACCACAAAAGGCGAGATGATAGTCAAATTTCACGACAAGGAATCTCCCGTTACAGTAGCAAATTTCATCGGTTTGGCAGAAGGAAATATTCCCAATACTGCAAAATCTAAGGGCATTCCATTTTATGACGGAATTATTTTTCACCGAATAATTAAGGATTTTATGATTCAGTCAGGCGACCCTCAGGGAACAGGAATGGGAGGACCCGGCTACCGTTTTGACGACGAAAAAAACGACCTGAAACATTCAGGCTCAGGCATCTTGTCAATGGCAAATTCGGGACCAAACACCAACGGAAGCCAATTTTTCATCACGGAAGTTCCGACTCCTTGGCTGGACGGCAAGCACACTGTTTTCGGGACAATAATTGATGGTACGGACATTGTCAGCCACATCTCCAAAGCGGAAGCAGGCGCTCACGACAAACCTAAAACTCCCATTGTGATTGAAAAAATCGCGATTATCAAAAAAGGAGAAGAATATCAAAATTACGATGCTGCCCGATTTTTTGAAGAAAACAAAAATCTGATTCAGGAAAGAAACAAAAAATTCTTGGAAGAAAAAGAAAAACAGGAAAATATCACTCTGGAAAAGTTGAAAGCCGAGATGAAGCAAATTCCTTCGGGACTGTTTTACCAAATTTTGGAACAAGGAAACGGCGGACTGCCAAAAATCGGAGACGTAGTTTCCGTGCATTACGAAGGTTCGCTGACCAACGGCAATGTGTTTGATTCTTCATACAGCCGCAATGAGCCGATTGAATTTCCGCTGGGCAAAGGCAGGGTCATCAAAGGCTGGGACGAGGGCATCGCTCTGCTGCACGAAGGCGACAAGGCTCGCTTTTTGATTCCGCCCGCTTTGGGTTACGGAACATACGGCGCAGGCGACGGAATTATCCCTCCCAACGCTTGGCTTCTCTTTGACGTTGAATTGGTTAAGGCAAAAAAATGAGTTTCTATAAGAGATTTTTGTAACATCCACAACGTTACGTCGCTTCCTGAATAGCTATGAAAAGAGGAATTTTCATACTGAAAATTAAAGTTGCCGGTTGCATTCATTATACTAAGCACTAAATATTAAGATTTTTGTCATATCATACTGCCTCTCTGAAATAGTCCTATGCTTGCCTGCGCTTTGGGCAGCACTGTGATGTCGGCAATTTGTACATGGGCGGGGCGGGATACGGCGTAAAAAACAGCATCAGCAATATCTTCCGCTTTTAATGGCTCAAAACCTTGATATACAGCATTTGAGCGATTTTGGTCTCCTTTGAAGCGGACTAAGGAAAATTCCGTTTCCACCGCACCGGGTGCGACATTCGTAACCTTAATCCCGCAGGGGAGCAAATCCATTCTCATTCCTTGACTGA
>JAITOO010000178.1 GCA_031289875.1 Flavobacteriaceae bacterium | reverse complement strand
GCAAAAACTTCCCTCATACGGATGATTAAAAACAATTACTGCTTTCATTTTTTGATAATTTTTTATAGGGCAAAATTACCTCGCAATATTTCGGCAGACGATAACATTTGTTATTAAATTCTAAATAAACACTTTCAATGAAAGGTTAAGATTTTAAGTTTTGGTTAATGAGAGGGAAATTACACGTAAAAACAAGCAAAAGCATCACTTTTCATAAATAGCCAAAACATCTAATTCTGTAGGGAAGATAAGGGCTTTTGTTCCGTATCGGGTTAAAACGGATTTTGCTATGGAATGCAATTGATTTTGATAAAAATCTTTGGAAGAATTTTTATCATCAGCATAATATTGAATGGAATAGGTATTTCCGGTTTCGTCGGGATGAGAGCTGACTTTCGCAAATACTATCTTTGAAAAACGATGGGTTTGGGCAATTTCGGGAAGCGCTTCTTCCTTCATCCATTGAAGCCAATCTTTTTCTATATCATGCTCAACGTGAATGCTTTGAGTGTAAATCATCATTTTTTATCAATTAATAAAACCTTTGGAATAGCCGAACATTTTGCGTTCTTTAATCATATCGGTAACGATTTTCGGAACTTTGCCCTCCCAGCCCGATTCGCCCATAACTATCTGACCCAGAATGCGTTTTCCTGAAATGCTCAAATAATTTTCATTATAATTTGTGATGTCGGTAAATTTTCCATTTGCCTTGAAATATTTGTACAAATCTTTCAAATTTTCATCAACTTTCAGGTTTTCTGAGGTTAAAATTTCCTTTGTACTCGGAGAAAGGAACGGATACAAATAAATTTGTACATTTTTTCGGAACAGTTTGCCGAAGGCTTCCATAATGCCGCCGTCCAAGTTGGCATAATAGTTCTCATCAAAAATATCCAAAATGCTGTTTCCCATAGAGATGCCGATTTTCCCTCTGGTCAGGCGACCGAAATAATCAATGAGGCGGTAATATTCTGAGAAGTTGGAAATCAGCACAGTATAACCGAGTTTGCCTAAAATATCCGCACGGTCGAGAAAGTCGCGCTCGTTGATTTCGCCCGAAGCGCGCAGATTGGCAAGCGTAATTTCAAACAATACACGGATTTCGTCCGGATTGAAATTGTTTTCTTTTTGAAAAAGTTCCAATCCGCGTTCAAACATATCAATATTGACATTATTGACAGGTCTGAAACTCCCGCGCACAGCGAAAAGATTTTTTTTGTACAGTTCATCGGCAGGAAAAAGATTTTTTCCGTGAGGACCAAAAACCACCGCTTCCGTCATGCCGTTCTTGACTAACTGCAAGCTCATCAGTCGGTTATCGACGTAGGCATATCTCGGTCCGCTGAAATTAATCATGTCGATTTCAATCTGGTCTTTGCCGAGTTCGTCGTATAGAGATTCGATAATTGTCCGAGGGTCGTCGCCGTAAAAAAATGCGCCGTAAATCAAGTTCGTACCCAATACGCCCAGAGTTTCCTGCTGCAAGCGAGAATCATTTTCGTGGAAACAGACGTGGAGAATAATCTCGTTGTAAGTTTCCAACTCACTGAGTTGGAATCGAATACCTACCCAGCCGTGTCCTTTGTTGGTCTTTTTGTAATCAATGGTTGTTACGGTGTTGGCGTAGGAAAAAAATTTGCGGTTGGGGTATGCCTTGCGGTCAATGCGTTCTTCCATCAGCTCGGTTTCGTGGTCTAACATTTTGATGAGCCGCGCCTGAGAAACGTAGCGGTTATTAGGCTCTTTGCCGTAGATTGCGTCGCTGTAATCTTTGTCGTAAGCAGACATGGCTTTGGCGATTGTATGCGATGCCGCGCCCGCTCGGAAGAAAAAACGTACGGTTTCCTGCCCTGCTCCGATTTCTGAAAAATTACCGTAAATATCATCTCGTAAGTTGATTATCAGTGCTTTCTGCTTTGGAGACAATACCTGTCTTGGTGTGGTCATGCTTATTCGAGTTTTGTTTGTAAATTTACCAAAATATTATAAATAACCAAATGGCTGAATTAATTTTCTTGGGAACGGGGACTTCGCAGGGCGTGCCTGTGGTTGGTTCTAAAGACCCTGTCTGCTTGTCTTCCAATGCAAAAGACAAAAGACTGCGCACTTCTGCATTTGTGAAATTTAATAATTTGGATTTGCTGATTGATTGCGGACCCGACTTTCGGCAACAGATGTTGAGGGAAAATTTGTGGAATATCGACGCGATTCTGCTCACTCATGAACATAGCGACCACGTCGGAGGAATGGACGATTTGAGACCGGTTAATTTCTTGAAACAAAGTGATTTGCCGATTTACGGAATGGCAAGGGTGCTGGAGAGTATCAAAATACGGTATGCCTATGCTTTTGGTGAAAACAAGTACCCCGGTTCGCCGACTTTTGATTTGCATGAAGTTGATAATGAGTTTGATATAGAAGGATTGAAAGTAACTCCGATTCAGGTAACGCACGGCGAACTGCCTATTTTGGGCTATAAAATCGCTGATTTGACGTATATTACGGACGCCTCTTTTGTGTCGGAAGAAGAAATTGAAAAAATTAAACCCACTAAAATAATGGTAGTCAATGCTTTGAGGAAGCAGCCGCACCGAATGCATTTCAGTCTTCCGCAGGCGTTGGAATTTATAAAAAAAGTGCAACCCGAAAAGGCATTTATCGTACACATCGGTTTTCCAATGGGGTTCCATGACGAAGTGCAGAAAGAACTCCCCGCAAATGTTTTTTTGGCTTACGACGGATTGAGGGTAAAGTTTTGAGAGTTGAAAATTGAAAATAATTTGAGCAAAAGACAGTCGTTTGATGCCGGTTATTAATTCACTGATTTCTAAATTTCATAATAAAAAAGGACATTTTTTCGTACTTTTGCCTCATGGTTACGCAGGAAAACATCAAAGATTTACAAACAAGAATTGACAATTTATTCACCTATTTGGAAATCGAAAAAAAACAAGTCGAAATTCAAAATGAAGAAGAAAAATCTGCCGACCCTGATTTTTGGAATCATCCGAAAGAAGCGGAAATCTTGCTGAAACAACTTCGGACAAAGAAAAAATGGGTCGAAGAATATCAAACCGTAAAAACGCAGTTTGATGATTTGACCGTACTTTACGACTTTTTCAAATCAGGCGACGCTTCCGAAGAAGATATTGAAAATCAATATGATACAGCTTTAAAATTTTTGGAAGACATTGAGTTCAAAAATATGCTTTCCAATGAGGGAGACGACCTCAGCGCCGTGTTGCAAATCACCGCAGGCGCGGGCGGCACAGAAAGCTGTGACTGGGCGTCTATGCTGATGCGCATGTACATCATGTGGGCAGAACGGCAAAATTTCAAAATTCGCGAACTCAACTATCAGGCGGGAGATGTGGCAGGCGTAAAAACCGTAACTATCGAAATTGAAGGCGATTACGCTTTTGGATATTTAAAAGGAGAAAACGGCGTTCATCGATTGGTGAGAATTTCGCCTTTCGATAGCAACGCTAAACGCCATACGAGTTTTGTTTCGGTTTACGTCTATCCGCTCGTGGACGATTCTATCGATATTCAAATCAATCAAGCGGCGCTTTCGTGGGACACGTTCCGTTCCAGCGGTGCGGGCGGGCAGAACGTCAATAAAGTGGAAACCGGCGTTCGGCTTCGCTATAAATACAAAAACGAAGACACAAGCGAAGAGAAGGAAATTATCATCGAAAATACCGAAAGCCGTTCGCAGCTTCAAAACAAAGAAAAAGCGTTGCAACTTTTGAAATCCCGTTTGTTTGAAATGGAACTCGAAAAACGCAATGCCCAACGTGCAGAAATTGAGGCGGGAAAAATGAAAATCGAATGGGGGAGCCAAATTCGAAATTACGTGATGCAGCCTTACCGTTTGGTAAAAGATGTCCGCACAAACCACGAAACTTCCGATGTGGACGGAGTAATGAACGGAAACTTAGACGAATTTTTGAAAGCCTATTTAATGATGATGGGACAGAAAAAGGAAAGTTGAAAATGTCATTTCAAAAAATAAGTTTAACTTTGTTACACAATAAAAAATTATGAACGTTAAATCTTTTAACAAAATTGCAGTATTTCTTTTATTTGGAAGTATTTTCTTTTCTTGTAAATCAACAAGCGGATTTACGACTTTGTCAAACGGTAATCAGATAGATAACTCTTTGGTTGGAATTTGGATAGGTTCTGAGAAAGACAAACAGATGGAAGGTCTTGAAAAAAGTTGGGAAATGAACAGAAAAAAAGACGGCACTTTCAGCACAGATTTTTTCACGAATTATTCAGGTCAAGAAGATACTCATACGGAAACAGGAAAATGGTGGACTGAAAATGGGAAATATTACGAACTCAACGATTATGATAATAAAACAGACATATATTTATACGAGATTTTAGATGAGAATCAGATTAAATTTATAAGTGAAAGTATTATGAGTATGGAAATAAACGTAAACACTTATGAATTTATTGATAAGCGTAAAGTCAAAACATCAAATAAAGTTGTAAGAGATGGCAGTTCATACGAAAAAGCCATCAAAGTAAAATCTGTCCCCGAAGAATACGGATATGTACGAAAAATTTGTCAGGATTGCAAAATGAAAAAGCAAGCATTGTCGGAACGCAATGGTAAATATTACGATATTCTTACATTGACAAATGCCGAAGGAAAAGAAGTTTCTTACTATTTTGATATATCTTCATTTTTTGGAAAATTTTTCTAAATGCTTAATTTATTTAAGTGAAAAATAAACAAGTTATAACCGATGAAAAAAATCCCGTAGGGATTATCGCTCGGTAGAATGATAAATACCACACCAACTTGGCAGTCCGTTAGGACTGCCACCAATAAAAGCAGGGGGCGCATACGGCTTGCGATGCTCTTTGCTTTGCGCCGTCATTGCGGGCTTGACCCGCAATCTCTCCGTGTTTTTCAGGAGATTCCGCATCAAGTGCGGAATGATGGGAAAAACAAGGGGGCTTGCCCCCTTGTTGGTCGAATGTTGCGGGCATTTGTATAGCTATAAACATTTGATACCTAACGGATTCATTCCATCTGTTATAGGTTATTTATTTTTTGTTACTAAGTGAAAAATTTTATTACAAATACAACTTTTTTGAAGGAAAAAATCCCTAACTTTGAAAGAAGTTTTTAGAATAATTTTCAGATGATGAAGAAACTTAATCTGTTTTTAACTGCGCTTTTCAGCCTGCTTTTGGTTGGCTGTTACATTGCGCCGATGTCCGAAACGCACAAAATCTATGCAAACGCTGTCATAGATTCGACTTTTGTTCCTAAACCTGAAATCTCAGCGGAAATTAATCCTTACAAAAAACAGTTAGATTCAATTATGAATCAGCCGATTACCTTTGCAGAACAAGACTTTGACAAAAGTGGATTTTCCGGTTCCGAAGGCAATCTGATAGCAGACCTTTCCCTAAGTTTCGCCAAAGATTTCGCCCGAAAAAATAACCTTCCCGTTCCCGATTTCTGCCTGATGAACATCGGCGGCGTGCGCACCATCATTCCCAAAGGCGTCGTAACTACCGAAACGGTTTTTGAGGTTCTGCCTTTTGAAAACACGCTGTATTTCGCACAGTTGGACGGCATTCAGATGAAAGCCTTGTTTGACTATTTGGTAAGGGAAAAAAAAGGACATCCGCTTTCGGGCATTAAAGTTGTTTATAAGGACAATCAACTGTATTCCGCTGAAATAGAGGGTAAACCATTCAATCCTGACCAAAAATACTGGGTCGCAACCAACGACTATCTCTTTAATGGCGGAGACCGGATGAGTTTTTTCACCCACGCTTCAAATTCGTACGACACGCAGGTGAAACTTCGTGATATGATTATAAATCAGATGTCTAAGTATAAAATTTTACCGTATAACACGGACGAAAGATTGATTTTTGAAAATTAACCAAAAAAATGAAAAGAAGAGAATTTTTAAAAGTCGGAGCATTGACGGGCGCAGCGTTGAGTTTTCCTCAATTTGCTTTCGCCGAGAGTGTAGCAAACGCCGATAAAAAATTGACCATACTCCACACCAACGACCAGCACAGCCGCATTGAGCCTTTTCCGCCGACCTACACGCAGAATCCCAATCAGGGCGGTTTTGCACGCCGCGCAGGCTTGATAGACAAAATCCGAAAAGAAGAACCTGCCGTTCTGCTCGTGGATTCGGGCGACGTTTTTCAAGGAACGCCGTATTTCAATTTTTGGGGAGGCGAACTGGAATTTAAACTCATGTCCAAAATGGGCTACGAGGCTTCTACAATGGGCAACCACGAGTTTGACAACGGTTTGGAAGGTTTTAAAAAACAACTTCCACATGCCGAATTTGATTTTCTCTGTTCCAACTACGATTTTTCCAACACGATTTTGGACGGCTGCACCCGGGACCATAAAATCATTGAAAAAAATGGAATCCGAATCGGATTGTTTGGTTTGGGTGTAGAACTGGCAGGTTTGGTAAGCAAAGATAACTATTTGGAAACCCAATATCTCGACCCGATAGAAATTGCTCAGGACAGAGCCTACCTGCTGAAAAAAGAAAAAAAATGCGATTTGGTTGTCTGCCTTTCCCACATTGGATATAAATATCCGCAAGATGCTGATAAAGTGTGCGATATAAAACTCTGCCAACAGACTTCCAATATTGATTTGGTATTGGGCGGGCACACGCATACTTTTTTCAAAGAGCCTGAAAGATACACAAATAAAGAAGGTAAAGAAGTGATTTTGAATCAAGTAGGCTGGGCAGGACTGCTCTTAGGCAGAATTGATTATTTGTTCAGCAAAGACAACAAAATCAAAGCGATAGCCTGCAACACACTGCCGATTGACGGAAATTTGGCAAA
>JAITOO010000071.1 GCA_031289875.1 Flavobacteriaceae bacterium | reverse complement strand
TTTTTTCTTTTGTATTTTTGAATAAAATTGAATAAAAATAAGGATTGGATATTTTTTTCATTGTAATTCATGTTTTGCTAAAACAATGACATATGTCATTGTTTTTTGTTTTTTTTAACAGTTTGAGATATTTATTCGGGTAAAGTTGAATAAATTTGTGATTTATTCAAAAATTTTTTGTACATTTGCAATCTTGAAATTCGGCAATTGTAATTAACACTACAAAACTCATGGAAAAAGAATTAAACAGCAATTTAGTTTCAAAAATATTAGAGCGAATCCCTAAGAACGTTAAACCCGTCCAATATATCATGGAGGTACTGGGGTTGAGCAGCGAATCTGTTTACCGCAGAATAAGGAGCGATATTTGTTTTACTTTCAACGAAGCTGTCAAACTTGCGTCGATTTTGGATTTTTCGATGGACTCCGTTATAGGACAGGAAAATAAAACCGGATACGCCTTTACTAAAAATAATATTTCCCATTCGTCGAATGCTTTTCTGTCTATGATGAATCAGTATTCTAATTTGATTCATAAAAAACTGGCAGCAGAAGAAAGCGAAACTACGATTGTGCTGAACCATATGCTTCCTGTTTTTACGGTGTATTTTGATACTTTATTTAAATTCTTCTATTATAAGTGGATAGATCAAACGCATGAGGTTTCTCTCAACACCCCGTTCTCGGACATTGTGCTGCCGCAGGAAATCGTGTCTTTGCAGAAAGAACTGGATTTTTACTCGAGGAAAATTAGCAATATCGTGTTCATCATTGACCAAAATGTTTTTCTGATGTTAATCAAAGAAGTGCAGTATTATTACAGGCGAAAACTCGTCAGTGATGAAGAATTGGAACTTCTTAAAGCCGATATTTTTAAGATGATTGATTTCACCGAAAAAATGACTCAAGAAAGTACGCTGGACTCCAAAGAAAAAATCTTTATTTTTCTTTCCGCTCTGAACATCAAGACCAACAGTTGCCAGTCAAGTTGCGACGGCAGCATCTCTTCCTACTTCTGGCTGTATTCTGTAAAACCGCTGGTAACTCATGAGCCGGAATTGTATGATCAACATAAACAATGGATTAAGTACCTGAAAAAACATTCTGTTTTCATTACCCATTCCAATGAACTGATGAGAGCAGAATTTTTCAACAAGCAGCGGGAATTTCTAAATGAAATGCTCAATGCTCAGGAATTAAAATATTAGGAATAATCGGATAACAGACGAAAGCTAATAAAAATCATATTAAAATTCATCAAAATATTTGGTGTATATGGAACACTTATTGCTACCTTTGTTGATAATTTTTAATTTGTTTCATTATGAAAAATTTTTTTCTTCTTTCCTTTGTGCTTAGCTCTTGTTTCTTTTCAGCACAAACGAAAAATTTACAGACAAATGCAGTTATTACAACTGTGCCGACCGTTAGTGTATCTCCTACGCCATTTCAGGAGAACCAGTCGATTACCCTTACCTTTTCCAATGTAAACACGACCCAGTTGGGTTCGACAAATTTGTATCTTTGGACTTGGGCGCAGGATTTTAATGGAAACAACATACCCAACACCACTCAGCCCACTACCACGGACGGAGCATGGGCAAGCAATTCTGTAGCCGCAGTAAAATTGACCCAGACAGGGAGTAATTCATTTATCTTTACCTTGACTCCGACCACCTTTTTCGGCGTTGCCAACATCGGAAAAATCGGAATGCTGATTCGTACCATTAACGGCAGCCAGCAGACCCAAGACTTGTATGTCAGCGTCGGGTCGTTTACCGCCAGTTTGGTAACTCCTGCCGAAGACAGCAACACAGTGGTAAGCGCAGGAACTTCCTTTCCCATTCAGGCGACCAACACGGGCGGGGCGGCAAATTACGAACTTTCTGCCAACGGAACGGTTATCAGTACCCAAACCGGAGTTACTTCCTTTTCCTACAATGAAATCGTCAATGAAAACAGATTCTACACTTTGAAAATTTCGCAGGGAACTGCGATAATTACCAAGAAATTTTCTGCTCTGGTCAATCAAACCGTGCAGCAGGCGATGCCGTCAGGTTTGGAAAACGGAATCAATTACAACACTTCCGACCCGACCAAAGCAACGCTCGTGCTTGATGCGCCTTACAAAGATTTCGTACTGGTTGCGGGAAGTTTTAACAACTGGAGTCCGACAGCCGCCTACACCATGAAACAAGATCCGAGTTCAGGCAAATTCTGGCTGGAATTGACGGGCTTGACCGCAGGACAAGTTTATACTTTTCAATATTTCACTTTTCAAAGCGCAAAATTGGTGAGAGTGGCAGACCCTTTCTCTACGCTGGTTCTGGCTCCTGACGATGACCCTTGGATTCCTGAAAGCATCTATCCTAATATGCCTCAATACCCTGACGGACAAGCATATGACGTTTCCGTATTGCAGACTAATCAGCCTGAATATCAATGGCAAGTTACCGGTTTCCAGCATCCAAACAAAGACAAATTGGTGATTTACGAACTGCTGCTGCGCGATTTTACCGACGAACAGTCTTGGCAGGCGGCTATTGATAAATTCAACCATTTAAAAAGTCTGAATATCAATGCAATAGAGCTTATGCCTATTATGGAATTTGAAGGAAACAACTCTTGGGGGTACAATACTACTTTCCACATGGCGATAGACAAGGCTTACGGACATGCCGACAAGATGAAGGAATTTATAGACCTCTGCCACCAAAACGGAATTGCCGTTATTTTAGACCTTGCCATCAATCACGCTTACGGACGCTCTCCATTGGTAAGAATGTGGAGTACCAGCACTACAGGCGATTACGGCGACCCAAATTCTCAGAATCCGTACTTCAACACCCACGCCATGCACGCTTACAGCGTAGGCTCTGACTTTAACCACCAAAGCGCAAGAACGCAGTATTATGTACAGCGCGTTCTCAATCACTGGATTAAAGATTTTAAAGTGGACGGTATCCGCTGGGATTTGGTCAAAGGATTTACTCAAAATTGTTCCGATATGTCAGAATCTTGTACAAACGCCTATCAGCAAGACCGCGTGGACATCATTAAAAAATACGCAGATTTTCAGTGGGCAGACGACCCCGATTCTTATGTGATTTTGGAACATTTAGGTACAAGTTCCGAACATCAGGCATGGGCAAATTACAAAGACGGAATGATGCCTTGGATTAAACAAAGCGACCCGTTCTATCAGACTTCGATGGGCTGGGGAACGAGCAGCGACCTTTCTTGGCTGGATTCCAACAAGCAAGGATTCAACAATCTGCGTGCCGACGGTTATGCAGAAAGCCACGACGAAGAACGCGTGATGTATAAAACGTTAGCGTCCGGAAATGCTTACGGTTCGTACAATGTGAAAACGCTTGCCACCGCTTTGGATCGTCAAAAGGCGATAGGTGCAGTATTGTTCTCTACTCCCGGACCAAAAATGATTTGGGAATTTGAAGAACTCGGCTATGACAAATCCATCAATTTATGTTCTAACGGAACCATCAGTTCAGGTTGTCGTACAGACCCCAAACCGTCTGCTTTAGGCGCAACGCTCAACTATTCCAACGTAGCGGCAAGAAAAGATATTTACGACACTTGGGCGAAAATCATCAAGTTGAAAACTCAGATGAAAGTGTTCAGTTCCAAAGATTTCACCTTTACCTACAACAATAACAATTACAGCAACTTGCTGCCAATCATTAAAATACAGGACACTTCCATTTCAGACAGCGACCCTGCCAATGTATCGAAAGTTGTAGTGGTTGCCAATTTTGACGTAACCTTGCAATCGGTAACGCCTCAATTCCCGCTTACGGGAACTTGGTACGACTTGCTGACCAATGCCACGCTCAATGTAACTTCTACGGGGCAGTCCGTTACTTTGCAGCCCGGCGAATTTCATATTTATGGAAACAAGAAGAATACATTAGGCACGGAAGATGTTATTGTAAAACCTGATAATAACGCAGTTACGCTGACCGTACTGCAAAATCCGACACAGAACAAAACGGCAAAAATTGCATACAGCGCTCCAAAGGCTTCGACGGTAACTTTGTCCGTTTACAATTTCAACGGCGCATTGTTGAAGACCGTAAGGCTTAAAAAAGAAGGCGGTACGGCAGATGTTCCGATGAACTACCCTGCGGGAAGCTACATTCTGCTCCTCAATTCTGATGCAGGAAAAGCAAATGCAAAAGTATTGTTAAAATAAATTTTCATATTATATTATAGCTTTTTGTCCGGACTGCAATAAAATTGCAGTCCGGCTTTTTTTAACTTTAAAATACCTCGCAATTTTTCCGTAACTTGCACTTTTCAAATAAATTAAATTTCAACGATGGAACTCGTCATTCTCGGCTTCAATTCAGCCATACCGACCAAAAGAACCAGTCCTACTGCGCAACTGCTCATCAGCAATGACAGACATTTTCTCATTGATTGCGGAGAAGGAACGCAGGTACAGATTCGAAAATCCAAAACAGGCTTTTCCAAAATCAATCATATTTTCATCTCTCATTTGCACGGCGACCACGTTTTCGGGCTTATCGGATTGATTTCTTCCTTTTCCCTGCTGGGGCGGGACACACCGTTGAATATTTATGCCCCGAAAGGGATTAAAGAATTGATTAATACGCAGTTAAAATTGACGCACAGTTGGGGAAACTTTGCTTTGAACTTTGTAGAATTGACTTCCGAAAAAAGCGAATTGATTTATGAAGATTCAAAAATTGAAGTCCACACAATTCCGCTAAAACACAGAATTTATGCTAACGGATTCTTATTCAGTGAGAAAACTAAGCTGAGAAAGCTCGATATAGAAAAAATTCGGCAATATCCTGAAATTGAAATCTGTGATTATCGAAATTTGAAGGCAGGCAAAGATTTTATCGGACAAGATGGTAAAGTTATTGAAAATCACCTCCTTACGCTTACGCCTGAACATTCGTACAGTTATGCTTTCTGTTCTGACACAATGTATGATGTTGATATAGTGCCGATTATAAAAAATGCAGACGTTTTGTACCATGAAGCCACTTTTTTGGACGAGATGAAAGAACTGGCGTTCAAAACGGGACACAGCACGGCATTGCAGGCGGCTCAGATTGCGAAAAAAGCCGAAGTGAAATACTTGATTTTAGGGCATTTTTCCAATCGCTACGAAGATATTTCCGTTTTCAAAACCGAAGCCGACACAGTTTTCCCGAACACCATTCTCCCCGAAGAATTGATAAAGATTGATTTTAAAAAGCTGGACAGGATTTGATTTTAAACTCTTTGCACAAATTATTTTCCACATTTAACCGAAAAACCTTATCTTTGAAATTCGAATGAAATAACTAAAAACAAATTTTATTACCTGATGAATGTTATTGTAATTCTGTTTATTACAGCAGTTTTAAGCCTCTACGCAGGTGTTTTTAAAGCAGGAAAATCCTCACAAATCATTGCTATAATCGGCATAATCGCTGCGTTAATAACTTCTTTTTTCAACGATTGTTCGTTTTTTGACCGATATACCCCACTGTTTGTTTTTGACAAGACAGCCAAAATTTTTACTCAAATCAGTCTTTTCACCGCTTTGCTGATTCTGCTTTTGGGAAAATTCGCTTTCCGCTTGATAGACCGGCACCAGTCAGAGGTTTACAGTCTGATTTTGTTCTCATTATGCGGCGTAGTAACGCTTTTTGGACATCAAAATTTGGTAACACTGTTTTTAGGTATAGAAATCCTCTCCATTCCGCTTTATGTCTTAGCGGGGAGCAACAAAAACGATTTGCGTTCCAACGAGGCTTCCATGAAATATTTTCTGCTCGGCGCGTTTGCCACAGGTTTTTTACTGTTTGGAATTGCATTAATTTACGGAGTTACAGGAAGTTTCAGCATTTCTGAAATTCGCCAATACAGCATTGAAATCGGCTCATTTCCGGTTATATATCTAACAGGAATCATTTTATTGATGGTGGGGCTGCTGTTCAAAATTTCCATTGCGCCCTTTCATTTTTGGGCGCCCGACGTGTACGAAGGTTCTCCGTCGCTGATTACTTCTTTCATGGCTTCGATTGTGAAAATTGCAGGTTTCGTAACTCTGTTCAAATTGTTGGAAAATGCTTTTGTCGGACAATTAGCTCAATGGCAGCACATTATATTTTACCTTTCCATTCTCACGATGGTCAGCGCTAACGTTATGGGAATTTTACAGAAAAATGCCAAGAGGATGCTCGCCTATTCCAGTATTTCCCACGCAGGCTATTTGCTGTTGATTTTCTTCAATACAAATGCAGAATCTACCTATGTTTTAGGATTTTACCTGCTCGCCTATTCGCTGGCGACGGTCGGGGTGTTCATCGGTTTGATTTATGTAGAGAGAATTTATCAAGGACTTTCTGATATACAGTTATTTAACGGATTGGCAAAGAAAAATCCGATTCTGGCTTTGGCTTCCTCCGTTTCTTTGCTCTCAATGGCAGGAATCCCGCTGACGGCAGGCTTTATGGGGAAATTGACTTTGTTTGCCCAAGCGCTCGAAACTCAGCCTATTTTGGTCATCGTAGCGGTTCTCGGCTCTGCCGTGAGCATCGCTTATTATTTGAAACTGATTGTGGCTATGTATTTTAAACCTCAAAACGAAGAAATCAAATCTGCTGAAAATGCGCCTTTGATTTACGAACTGGTCGCTATCGCTGTGATTTTTCTGATTATAGCCTTAGGCGTGTTCCCTCAGCCTGTTTTTAACGCCTTGTCGTCTGCTTGGTAAAAATTATAAATCAATGAAAATCAATCTTCTGACACCGATGACAGCCGAGAAAGAAAAACTCGAAGAAGCGTTGCATTCTTTCGGTTCGCTCCGTCATTCGTATGAAGTTACAAAAAGCGGCATTGGGAGGGAAAACACTGCCAAAGCAATGCTGAACAAACCGAAATCAGACCTTTGCGTTTTGGTCGGATTTGCCGCCATTGTCGGACAGGAGAGGACGTTGCCTGCGGAATTGCGCAAGGGCGAATTGGCAGAAGTTACAGCATCTTCACTGTTCGGTTATCGAGGAGAAATTTTTGAAAACGGCAAACTCCGATTGGCTCAGCCGAAAACGCAACTGCCTCATCTTCCGTCTTTAACCTCTGACAAATTTATTACGGCAACGGACATTCCCGTTGGGACGCTCATCAGTATGGAAGACTATACTTTCATGTGCCTGAAACGCGAACAGGACTTCATTCTCCGCGTGATTTCCGACTTTCTGCCCCACAGAGAAGAAATTGATTTTTTCGAGGAAATCAAATCCATTCGATTCAACAAAGTGATGGAGGTCTTGGAAAAAATCCAACAATTTTCATGATAAAAATTATAGTCTGTAATCCAAATAATTTATCAATAGTTTGAAAAATTAGTCTTAATTTTACTGCCTAAAATCGTTATCACAAAAAAATGAAAATATATACAAAAACAGGAGACCAAGGGACAACCGCTTTGTATGGCGGAACGCGTGTTCCCAAAAATCATGTCAGAATTGAAGCCTACGGCACGGTGGACGAACTCAATTCCTTTGTGGGACTGATTCGCAGCTATAACGCATTCAGTATGATTGATTATCAACTTCAGATTATTCAAAATTCGCTGTTTGATTTGGGCGCAGAACTCGCCACTCCAACCGAAAAACTGGTGCTTGCCAACGGAAAAAAACGGCTTGCCTGCACCGTTTCGGAAAAGGAAATCGAACTGCTGGAATCTTGGATTGATGTGATGAATGACAAAATCCCTGAATTAAACACATTTATCCTTCCGACGGGAAATATCAATGTTTCTAACTCGCACGTTTCCAGAGCTGTATGCCGAAGAGCCGAGAGGAAAGTTTTAGAGCTTAACGATGAGGAAAAAGTGCGCGAAATCTGCCACAAATACCTCAACCGTCTTTCGGACTATCTTTTTGTGCTGGCGCGGTTTTTCGGGCATTTAGCCAATGAAAAAGAAACCATTTGGAGACCTAATGAGCAGGAATGACAAGGCTTTGCTTTTCATCAATGGATTAGAACCTCGAAAAATTCCCGAAGATATTTCTGCTTATGCTTTAATTGTTTGTACTGACGGAGCTTATAAAAATTACGCAAAAAATTTACCTTTCAAAATTGACTGTGTTTCAGGAGATTGGGACAGCCTATCTCCTGATGAAATTCCGGAAGGAATAGAAACCATCGAAACGCCTGACCAAAACAGGACAGACTTTCAAAAGACACTGGAAATCCTTGTGGAAAAAGGTTTTGCGGAAGTTGATGTCTATGGAGCATCGGGAAAGGAAAGCGACCATTTCATAGGAAATATCGCGGCTGCACTGGAATTTAAAAATCGGTTGAAAATCATTTTTTACGATGATATTTCTATGTTTTTCTTTTCTGACAAAATCACTCATTTACAGCAAGTTAAAGGGAAAGTTATTTCGCTGATTCCTTTTTTCAAAGCAGAAAATATTGTTACCAAAGGGCTGCAATATCCTTTAAATCAGGAGAATTTGACTTTTCCGGAAAGAATCGGCACGAGAAACATTGCTTCGGACGATGAAGTGGAAATTTCCTACTCCGGCGGGGAACTCTTAATTTACGTGGGCAACTCTTTTTAAATCAACTGAATATAAAATTTTCATAGACAGTGGAAGTTGAATTAACAGGAAATATAAGAACTACTACAAAAAATATTGACTTGGCATTTTAGACGCTTCTCTTCAATTTTATTATCGAATATTAGAAGATATGAATTTTGTTTATTTTGCCTTAGAGATAATTCAGAAACAATCATAGCTCTTCCTGCGATAAATAGTCCGCTTTATTAGAGTACAATTTTTATAAAAATCACAGCTGAGCAATGCCCTGCGTGAGCGTTTTGACGAAATTTTTCAACGGTTTTTCTATCATCATGGAAATAAACGGATTGAACTGCCCGTCAAAAATAATCTGCGCTTGGCTCGATGTTTCCGAAACTTTGTCTATCAAAAGGCTTAAATCAAACTGAATAGAATCTTTTGCCGAAGTGAAAACCACTTTGGAGTCAAGCGTTTTCTCCTTGATTTTCAACTCGATTTCAGGCATTCCCTCAATAGCGAAAGAAAAACCGTTGTCGTCTGCCTCGAATTTGGAAATGTTGGGCGGCAAAAAATCCTTGTATCCCGCAGGGTTTGAGGCTTTTTCGTATAGTTCGGAAGCGGGTTTATTGACTACAACTTTATCTCCTGTTATATTCATTTTTTTGTAAATTTGAAAAAATTAAAAACAAATGTACAAAATTTTTGTAAAGGAAAAACCTTTGACATTTCAAACACAAACGATGGAGGGAGTAGAAAATCTGCTGTACGAATCGGGCGGAACGTTCGATGCCGCTGTGGATATGCTGTTCAGGTCGAGAAAATCGGCGGTTAATATTTATCATTGCGACGAAGAACAATTGTGGTGGGATTTTAAAAATCATATAACAGAAATTTTTGCCGCAGGCGGAATTGTCGAAAATTCAGAACATAAATATCTGTTTATCAACAGGAGCAAAAAGTGGGATTTGCCTAAAGGACATATAGAAAAAGGCGAATCAAAAGAAACGGCGGCGTTGCGCGAAGTGGAGGAGGAATGCTCCATAACGCATTTACAATTAGGCGATTATATAGACACAACTTATCACGTTTATTTTGACGGAAAATATTTTTTGAAAACAACCTATTGGTATGCAATGATTTATTCGGGAGAGGAAACGCCCAAACCGCAGACGGAGGAAAACATTGAAATTGCAGACTGGTTTTCCAAAGAGGAAATCCCTGAGTTGATGAAAAATACGTATGCAAATATCAAACATTTGATTGATAGTTATTTGAAATTATGAAAACGGTTAAACTTTTTGGTACTATTTTTGTCAAAACAAACAAGGAAAATCATAATTTTGCAATTAGAAATTTAGTAATGAAAAAAATCATACTTTCAATCGTTGTCTTATTTGTGGGAATCACATC
The DNA here is from genome assembly GCA_031289875.1 of Flavobacteriaceae bacterium. Taxonomy (GTDB): domain Bacteria; phylum Bacteroidota; class Bacteroidia; order Flavobacteriales; family Weeksellaceae; genus Apibacter. The sequence continues at coordinate 3,229 of JAITOO010000071.1, read as the reverse complement.
TTTTAGCGCCCAAACCATTTCATTTGAGAATGTTACGATAGATTATGGCACGGTTAAAAAAGGCGAGAACGGGAAAAAAGTTTTTGAATTTACTAATACAGGAAATCTTCCGCTGATAATTTCCAATGTGAAAACTTCTTGCGGCTGCACTGTTCCGTCATGGACGAAAACCCCGATTCTGCCCGACAAAAAAGGAAACATCACTGTGCAGTACGACACCAAGATTACAGGAAAATTTTCCAAATCTATTGAAGTTTTCAGCAATGACCCGAAGGCGGCACGTAAAGTTTTGACCATCAAAGGAGAAATACAATAAAAATCAAATAATTTCGTTAATTAAAAAAATAGTTACATCATGAAAAAAGTTTTATTAGGTTTAACGTTTGTTTTAGGAGTTTCCGTTTTCACTCAGGCACAGAAGATTACGCTTATAGATTACCCCGACAACACAGTTGATTATGGAACTATTCTACAAGGTTCCGACGGGAAAAAAGTAGTTGCAGTAAAAAATACCGGAGACAAACCGCTGATTATTTCCGAAGTTCGTCCTACTTGCGGCTGCACGGTGGCTTCTTGGACAAAAGAACCGATTGCGCCCAACAAAAAAGGTGAAATCGTGATTACGTATAACACGTCTAGCGTTGGAGGTTTCAGCAAAACTATCAACGGAGCATCTAACGACGCAGACAGCCCTTCGTTCCAGATTAAATTCAAAGGAACTGTGGTTGCCGACACTGAAAAATAAACAGTAACCTAAGTTTCAGGAGGCGTAAAAAAAATGCTATTCTAAGAGTGTTGAAATGACGACTTGTTCTTTGCTATTTTATTGATGGCTAAAAGAAATAATATAATAAATATAACATCTATGCAAGTTTACTAATTCCCTATATATGAATAAATTAAATAAATTTGCTGAAATTTTAGCAGTGTTGCTGTTGATATTTTTGACGGCATGTAATGAAGACGATGTGTCTTTACCAAAAAACGAGGATAATGCTGCAAAATTGACTGATGATGAATTTGATGTTTTGTACAGAATGAGAAATAAAGACTACAAGGTAAGCATAGAAGAAGCCACTAAATTAGCAAATCAAATAATGGCTAATTTGGATAGCGAATCGCCAATGGGCGAAGGAAAACAACGAAAAATTGCTACTGTTTTGGCTTTGACTTCTGATGATTTGGAGTCTAAAACGTTAAAGACAAACGAGTTTACAATTTCTATTCCCGATACGATTGCCTACGTTTTTAATTTTACAGAAGACTCCGGATATGCAATTATTTCCGGCGATACGCGTATTGAGAAACCCATTCTTGCCACAGTGGAAAGAGGCGTACTGGAAATGACAACCGACAACCCCGGGTTTGCTTTATTTTTAGACGGCACTGAAAATTATGTTATACGTTCGATAGAGCAGGCGGTACAAAAGCAAGATTCTTTGTTAGGGGGAATTGTAACAAAATTAGAAGCAAATGCGGTTAATTACAAAGGCAATGCCAATACCACCGCCGCTGCCGCTGCAAATGGGACTACTCTCCAAAATATTCTTTTTGGCAATTATATTATAAAAACCACCACCACCACAGGAAGCATAACTACTGCGTTAAAAAAATCGCCGCTTTTGCCTGTTGAGTGGGGGCAAGGGGAACCATATAATCAAGCAGTATCTATGTCTTGTAGTTCAGGAGGTTCCGGCGGCAAAGCATGGGCAGGCTGTGTTGCTGCTGCTACGGCACAGATTATGGCATACTGGAAATATCCTGCACAAGTTAACTGGACATTATTAAATAAATATACCGGACGTCCCAATGCCTATCCCAATGTAATGGGAAAATTAGATGCTTTTTATGCTGTGGGTGCAGAAGCAGAGGCTTTCAGAACGCAGGTCGCAAATTTAATGAAAGAGATTGGTCAGGGGGTTGGTATGAAATACGGTTGCGACGGAAGCAGCGCCCAAGCCCCTGACGCTGTTAGTTTTATGAGAAGGTTAGGCTATAAAGGCGGAAGTTCTTCATTTCTTAATATCTATAACTTTCCGGAGACATATAACTCAGTATATCAAGATAAGCCTGTTTTAATTAGTGGTTATTCGACAAAAGTTAAACACAAATTTCTTGGAATAACTATTTTTAATACTTATGAAAAAGGTCATGCATGGGTTGTTGACGGTTATCTAAGACAGCAGCAGCAAGTAACAGTTACTGTTCAATTGATTAAAAAGACAACAGGACAAGTAATCAGCCAATCTACCCACACAGGTTATAATTATATAAATTTTTTGCACAATAACTGGGGATGGGATGGACTGGACGATGGTTATTATGTAGAAGGCGCTTTTAATGCCAATGCGCAGGAATTGTCTTCCAGTTCTAAAAAAACATTAGAGGAAGGGCAAAAAAATAATTATCAATATCAAATAAGAATTTATTCGGGAATCTATAAACCTTAATAATTATGAAAAAATATTTAATAATATTAGCATCTGTTCTATTTATGTTTTCATGCGATGAAAGCTCCCCTGTTGGGTTACAAGACGATACTATAAAATTATCTACAAAAGAGTTATCCATTGGCGCAGAAGGCGGAACGGCAGTTGTAACTTCGGAAGGAAACCATTGGGCTTTAAATTGGGTTTATACCAACGGCGCTCCTATACCGCCGCAAGACATGGTAATTACAACACAGAATTATGAAAAAATAAAATTTGAAAGCGACTGGTTTACGATTTTCAAAGAAAATTCTCAAAAATTAGTATTTACAATATCAGCGAACAAAACGGGACAGCAAAGAGGATTATCAGTCGGCTTAATGGACGCAAATTATGGAACTTATATATCTTTAACGCAATCAGCAGAATGAAAAACCAATAAGCCTGACAGTTTATGAGAAAATATTAATTGTACTTATAAGCACTTTATCATTTATATCATGTGATAGAACAGCGCCCAACGGAAAATGGGACGGAGTTAGGGATTATTGTTGTGTGTTTTATTCTAACACCCAATGGCTCATAAACCCACTGCGCTGCAATTCAGCATAACTGCGCAAACCATTGTTTGAATCTTGCTGTTTTGCCTTGATTTTCTCGTGCTGTCGAGCATTGAGAATGTTTTTTTGGAAATAAAAAAACCTGCGGAAAACGCAGGTTTTTTATATAAACTATATTAATTAGAATTTTAGTTTTTATCCCAAAAAACAGGAGTATCATAAACATCTTTTCCGTCAGGA
>JAITOO010000004.1 GCA_031289875.1 Flavobacteriaceae bacterium | reverse complement strand
TTGCAATGTACAATCAGAGTATCAAATTCAGAATCTTTGCCTGAAATGATATGGTCTATCGTTGATTTGCGGGCAATGTTTTCAATTTGTCCGCCGCTGAAATTGTATTTTTCGGCAAGCGTGTCGGTTTGGTCGTTTGTCAGTGTTGGAATAATAGATTGCCAAATCGACTTTTTTGCCTCAGCATTAGGTTTTCCGAACTCGATTTTATACAGAAAACGCCGCTCAAACGCTTTGTCGAGATTTTCGGTCATGTTGGTGGTGGCAATCATAATGCCGTCTAAGGTTTCCATTTCTTGCAAAATAATGTTCTGAATGGCATTTTCGACCTGTGCCAAGTTGCCGGACACAACATCCTTCCGTTTGCAAATCACGGCATCGGCTTCGTTGAAAAGCAGTATCGGTGCTATTTCCATCCGTTTCACAAATGCCCTGTAACGCTCGAAAATGTCTTTTATTTTTTTTTCGCTTTCGCCAAACCACTTACTTTTGGTCTGCGAAATATCTACCAAAAAAATGTCTCTGCCGGTTTGTCGGGCAATTTGATAGACAGTTTCGGTTTTACCTGTGCCGGGAGAGCCATGAAAAAGACAGGCAAAACCGGTGCGCATCCCTTTTTCGGCAAGGCGTTTTCGCACGCTGTTAAAATTATCTTCCTGCAACAATACTGTCAGTTCCTTAACTTGGCGATGCTCGCTTTCGTTGTAAAACATTTTCTTTTCGGAAAGCGAAGTACAAAACAGCAAACCTTTTTTATTCGTTTTTTGTTTGATATTCAGTTCGCTAAATAATTTATCTTTTGCTTTTTGAGTTAATTTGAAACTTTCACGGTCTTCAAAACCATCATCATTGACATTTTCTATTAATTCATCAAAAAGCGCGGAATCATTATGTTTCAACAGAGTTTTCAAAGAATTGAAAGTGCGGTGTTCAAAAATATCAGTAAAATCATGAAATCCAATACAATCATCGGAATTTTCCACATACAGATTGCAAAATCGTAATAAAAGCACTTTTTCGTCTTCCTCTAAATATTCTGCATCCTTCTTAAATTGACTGACAAAATTCAATTGTTGATTTTCATCAATCAGAGTATCCAATTCATTGACTAAGGCAGTGTAAGTCAATTCTTTCTCGTTTCGCTCGTCAAAAAGTTTGTTCATAACGTCAAAAAAATGTTCAACAGATATATTTTTATTGCTTACAGGTTCATATTTTTTGTTATTAATCAAAGCTTTAAACACATCCATTGGAACGTGAAAACACATTTCTCTGTCAGAACGGCGGCAACGAATCAAATGGCGCGATTCCAATACATCAAGGTCGGCATTATGCTTAAAAAGCCTTATTGGACGGCATTTCAGAAAGTCCGCCATGTCGGATATGAGGATGTTGCTGTCAGTCGCCTTATCAATAAATAATGTGAAAAGCACGGTTTGCATCTCATTGAGTTGCAGGGTTTTCTTTACGAAATTGATGTGCGTTTTCGCTTTGGCAAAAAATTCATCGCTCAAAGCAGAATCTTTTGCTAACTCCACGATTTTCTCAATGTGTCCCAACAGATTGAATTTGCCCGATTTCTTTAATTCAACTTCTTTTGTATCAGTTGTTTTTTTGCTACTTGTAATGTTTAATTTTCTCATATTTTAAAATTATTTTCAACACATTATTATTTTTCACATTATTATTTTTCCGGTTTCGTCAATCATTGCCCAATTTCCGTTCAGAATGACTTCGGCTTTTCCTGCTATAAAACCTTCTGCTTCGTCGCATAAAAAAGGAATGACGACTTCGCTGCTTCGTTTATCCATAAACCCCCATTTGCCTTCAGCGTTTTGAACGGGCAAAATATTGCGGTCTATTTCGGCGATTTGTTCGCGAGTTCTGTCTGTTTTCAACAGTTCTTCTATTTGTTTCATCTTAGTTTATTTTCTGCAAAATTACATCAGAACCGCGCCAAAATATGACGTGGTTCTGATAAAAATTTCAATGCCATAACTTTCTAAAGTATTTTTTGAAAAATTCAAGCCCATTATCCTCCATGCGGCGACAATATTCTGAAATTTCTTCTTCTCTTTTCTCATATCTCTGAATTTTTTGTTAAAATATCGGGTTGCGAAACAGTTTCCGCAGCCCGACAGCGATTAATTTTTTTTGATTGTAAAGAAATCTGTTGACAGACTGCCTTTAATTTCTTTACCGAGTTTCTCCTTGTATGCCTTTTCAATCTGGATACGTGAAGGCGAATATTCGGATGCAATTGTAATGAACTCCCATTTTTCGATTACTTTGTTGTTGGGGATTTTAACTGTTGGATTTTTAATTTTTCCAGCCTCATCTTTCTCTACTTCGCATTTTCCGCCAATGTTTCTGTTGGGCGTTACCGTGAATAAATACATAATTTTTTGTTTTAAATTGTTTAACATTTCAAAGAACATAAAAAAACCTTTGCAAATAATTTTTATGCAAAGGTATAATGCAACTGCGTCAAAATATGTCGTTGTTTCAAAAAA
>JAITOO010000061.1 GCA_031289875.1 Flavobacteriaceae bacterium | reverse complement strand
TGAACTATAAATATTATGTCTTAGACCAATCGGAAGTGTCGGATTATGAGTTTGATAAAATGCTCGAAGAACTCAAACAATGGGAAAAAGAATACCCCCAATTCGATGATCCTAATTCACCCTCTCATCGGGTTGGAGGACAGATTACGAAAAACTTCCCGACTATCGTCCACGAAAAACGCATGTATTCACTGGACAATTCCTATTCGTTTGAAGATATCAAAGACTGGGCGGAGCGCGCTTTCAAAGCGATTTCTGACAAAATAGAATATGTTTGCGAATTGAAATACGATGGACTTTCCATCAGCATTTTGTACGAAAACGGAAAATTTGTGCAGGCGGTTACGCGAGGAGACGGTTTTCAGGGAGACGATGTTACGAATAATGTGCGCACCATTCGCTCTGTTCCGTTGAATTTGTCGGGGAATTTTCCACAAAGATTTTTCATTCGGGGCGAAATCATCATGCCGAAAAAATCTTTGGAAAAACTTAATACAGAAAGAGTTAAGGAAGGGCTTGAACCTTACGCCAATCCGAGAAACACGGCGAGCGGCAGCCTGAAATTACAGGACAGCACAGAAGTTGCGCGGCGCGGGCTGGATTGTTACCTTTATTACCTGATATCCGAAAATCCGCTCTACGAGACGCAGTGGGAATCTTTGCAACATGCGCGGGAAATGGGTTTCAAGGTCGGAAATTACGCCAAACTCTGTAAAAATCTTGATGAAGTTTATCAATTCATAGAATATTGGAATACAGAACGTTATCAACTTCCTTTTGAAATAGACGGCATCGTCATTAAAATAAATTCGTTTGCAGAGCAGGAAGAATTGGGCTATACGGCGAAATCTCCGCGCTGGGCGGTTGCCTACAAATTCAAGGCGGAAAAGGCGGAAACCATTCTTAAAAGCATTGATTATCAGGTCGGGAGGACAGGTGCGATTACGCCTGTGGCAAATTTAAAACCTGTTCAACTGGCGGGAACGGTGGTGAAGCGCGCTTCGCTTCATAACGAAGATTTCATCACAAATTTGGATTTGAGAATTAATGATTTTGTCTTTGTAGAAAAAGGTGGAGAAATTATTCCGAAAATTGTGGACGTGAATTACGACAGGCGCGAGTCGGGAACGGAAAAACTGCAATTCATCAAAAATTGTCCCGTTTGCGGTACGCCGCTGGTGCGTCCCGAAGGCGAGGCGGCGCATTTCTGTCCGAACGAAGAAAATTGTCCGCCACAGGTAACGGGCAAACTGGAACATTTCGTTTCTCGCAAGGCGATGAACATCGAAAGCATCGGCGCGGAAACGGTGATTATGCTTCACGACAAAGATTTGGTAACCGACATTTCGGATTTTTACGATTTGAAAAAGGAAGATTTAATCCTGCTGGAACGCTTGGCGGACAAGTCGGCGCAGAACATGACAGACGGCATAGAAAATTCTAAAAACGTCCCTTTTGAAAGGGTTTTGTACGCAATCGGAATACGGCATGTGGGCGAAACTATAGCGAAAAAACTGGCGAAAAAGTTTAAGACTTTGGATAACCTGAAAAACGCTTCTGTGGAGGAACTGACGAATACTGAAGACATAGGCGAAAAAATTGCGAACAGCATTCAGGCGTATTTTCAAAATCCGAAGCATTTGGAGATTTTAGAAAAGTTAAAGGTTGTCGGCTTAAAGTTTGAAGTTGAAGAAAGCGATAGCCTGATTTCCAATATTTTGGAAGGAAAAACATTCCTTTTCACGGGAAAACTCACAGCGTTCACGCGCGAACAGGCAGAAGAAATGGTAGAAAAGCACGGTGGCAAAAACATTTCGGCGGTAAGCAAAAACCTGAATTATTTGGTGGTTGGCGAAAAAGCCGGCTCCAAACTGAAAAAAGCGCAATCTTTAGGCACGGTGAAAATTTTGGACGAATATGAGTTTTTGAAAATGAGTGAGGAGGATTGAATGTTATTAAAATATGAGAATATTTTCGTTACTTTTTTGTGTAACGTTATTTTTTTTACGATGGGACAATTTGTGTTTTACTTTCTGCATATTTGGTTTTTATTCGTATATTTGTACCGTAAGTATAAAAAAAATAATTTAAAGCTAATAATGAAAAAAGTCGTTTAATATGTTATTTATCAAATATTTACATTTTTGACATACATCTTTTTAACATTAACATAATACTACTTTAATAATGAAAAAGATATTATTACTATCAGGTCTTACCGCATTAGCCGTTGCCTGCGCTACCAACCCGCTGACGGGAAGAAAATCTCTGCAATTAGTTTCCAATGCCGAAATTCTACCATCGTCATTCCAGCAGTATCAAGAAGTTTTAGCTTCCAGCAAAATCATCACCGGAACTGAGCAAGCCAAAGAAGTGCAGACGGTAGGGCAGAGAATTGCCGCCGCTGCTGATACGTATTATCAAACTATCGGGAAAGCATCTGTTTTGAACGGTTACGAATGGCAATTCGTACTGATTGACGACTCTAAAACGGTCAATGCGTGGTGTATGCCGGGTGGAAAAGTTGCCGTTTACAGCGGGATCATGCCTGTCTGCAAAGATGCCAACGGCTTGGCTGTAGTGTTGGGACATGAAATCTCTCATGCGCTGGCAGGACACGGAGCAGAAAAAATATCCCGTACCTACGCTGCCGAAATGGGTGGACAACTTTTAGGCGGAATGATTAATAATGCCGCTTTACAGCAGACGGTTCAGCAATATTACCCTGTCGCGAGCGGAATTACGCTGCTCCGTTATGACAGAAAACAAGAAACCGATGCGGATATTACAGGACTGTACCTGATGGCGATGGCAGGCTACGACCCAAGAGAAGCACCGAAATTTTGGGAAAGAATGATTGAATCCACAGAAGGAAGCAGTACTCCCGAATTTTTATCTACACACCCCGACCCGCAAAATCGTATTGCAGCCCTCAATGCTGCCCTGCCGAAAGCTCTGGAATATTACAATGCTTCCAAATACAGAACAGGCGCACCTGCGGCAATTCCAAGCACGACTGCCGGCAGCACTATCACAACAACCAATAACGCGACAACCAATAATAACACGACAAAATCTGCAACAACACAGCAATCATCTACGAATAAATCTTATGTTTATTAAAATACTTAATTGATGACATTGATAACCAATGTCTCTGCAAGAATAAGGATACGGAATGCAGTGTGGAAATTCCAGTAAGGCAGAAAGTTGCCCTTATTGCGACACCGCATAAATTCCAAAAAATTATAAGAGAAAAGCCGATAGTAGTTAAGAATCAAGAAGGCTGTTTTCTGCAAACCTTAAACAACGGTTGCGGGTGTTTGTTTTTATAACTC
>JAITOO010000045.1 GCA_031289875.1 Flavobacteriaceae bacterium | reverse complement strand
CCCCTTGTTTTATTGAAAATAAACAACTTCTTTCCAAGCAGATTCAACAAAAAGTATCAAAATTTTCCTGAAAATTCTTACCTTAGCCGTCATATCTTATGACTTATGAATGATGAAGTTCTGTATTTGACAGCGCTGAAATACTGCCCGAACATCGGAGATTTGATTATCAAACGGCTTGTTGCCAAATTTGGCTCTGCCAAAAACGCTTGGAATGCGCCTCAGCGAGATTTGCTCTCCCTTTTTCGAGTCGGCGAGCAGACCGTCAAGTTCATCGGAGATGAAAGTTTGATGAAAAAAGCTGAAAATGCGCTTGAATATTGTGCAGATAACGGCATTTTCATCACTCACTTTTTTGATGAAAACTATCCTGCCCTGCTGAAAGAATGTTCCGATGCTCCTGTGCTTCTGTACTACAAGGGCAATTTCACATGGAACCTTCCTTCTGTAAGCATTGTCGGAACGAGAAACATAACTTCCTACGGAAAAAAATTTACAGAAAATTTGGTCGAATGTCTGAAAGAGAAAGGCATAGCCGTTGTCAGCGGACTGGCTTTGGGCGTTGACGGCACAGCGCACAAAAAGGCGGTTGAGTTGGGAATCCTGACACTCGGAGTGCTGGCTCACGGTTTGAAAATGATATATCCGCACCAGCACAAACTTTTAGCAGATGAAATGTTGAAAAACGGCGGAATTGTTTCCGAATTTCCTTTGGAGGCAAAACCCGACCGCTACAATTTCATTCAAAGAAACCGTATTATTGCGGGACTTTCTCCCGTAACGGTCATCGCCGAGTCGGCGTACGGCGGCGGAGCGATAACGACCGTGAAGTTTGCCAATTCGTACAACCGCGAAATTTTTGCTCTTGCAGGAAAAATTACGGACAAGTACAGTCAAGGCTGTAATCAATTGATTAAGAATCTGGAAGCGCAAATTATCACTCGCCCCGAAGACGTTTTGGAATATTTTGGAGAGAAAATTAACAAAGCTCCGCAGATGCACTTATTTGTCGAACTGAACGAAAAGGAAAGAATAATTGTGGATTTTTTGAAAGAAAAAGGCAAATCGCAGATAGATGTTCTTGCCATGGAACTCAGCCAGCCGACGTTTCAATTGATGCCCGTTCTGCTGGAACTGGAATTGAAAAATCTTGTCAAGCCTTTGCCCGGAAAGTTTTTTGAACTGTCATAAACTTCTGGAAATCAAAATGCTGACGGGAACACTCACAAAAGCCAGCAAGTTGTAATCACTGCCCAAAAACAGAGCGAAAATCACTGTCCAGAAGAGGAGATAGAAAACCAGCATCAAATGTTTATTTTTAAGGTCAATTTCTTGAACAACAAATCTTTCCGATAAGTGATTGTAAAATCCGTAAAGAAGAATAAACCCCAGCAACAGCAAGGCAGGCAGTTGAAATTCAATAGAAAACGGCGGAATTTGGATATTGACTAACCATTCAGCCAACATCGGAAGGTGATGGGTCAGATAGGCAATCTGCAAAGTCAGCAGCGCAGCGATGAAAATTCCTGCAAGATATTGGAATATATTGACCTTCTGCTCGAACATGAATATCGTTGTCAAAAAGAAAAATATAACTATCAAACTGACAGGCGGATACAAAAACGCTGCGAAAAATGCAAGCAGTCCAGCATTGAAATACTTGAATTTGGAAAACGAAGGAATGATGTCCAGCATAAATATAAGCGCTATAGAAAGAATCAAATACGTCAAACCTCTATAAAAAGAATCAAAAATATTTACCGTTGAGATGCTCAGCAAAGTATATACTGCCATGGCAAAAATCCGCCTTCTGTGAATGGTCTTTGCCAGAAGAATCATCAAAAAGTTTATCAAAAAGCAAAAAATACCGATAGAAATCTTGATGAATTTGTGTGCCGAATTTTCTTTAAAATCAATAATATACAACATTGCTCCAAAAAAAAGCAGGAAAAAAAACGCACCGATAAAAAAATATTTCTGATTAGACGCTTGCGAATACATTTTTTGATTATCTTTGTGCAAAAGTAAAAAATAAAAAATTAAAACTATGACGGATTTAATTATAGGCATTGGAAAATTATTTACTTTCTCCTACAAGATTCTGCCCATCGTCGGAGAAGTGGTTGATTGGCTGTTGCTTTTTACCGGCTGTATTGCATTCATTTACTGGTGTGTACGAATTATCGGTTTTGGACAGGAAGACAAAGAATACAGCGGCGACCATTTGTAAATTCTCCGTTTTTCCGCCTGTTTTTTTGCTTTTGGAAAGAGGAAAACTCTTTTCAAAAGTTGTTTTTTGAATTTAATTTACTCCTTATCATTTTCATGAAATCTCTCGTTTTAGTTCTCCTCGCTTCGCTTTTCATCATTTCCTGTAAAGAAAAAAAATCTTCGTCGAACGTTCCCGAAATTTCGACTGCCTCAACCGACAGCACTCGAAATCTTCCTGATACTTTGACGGTTACAGCCGTAGGCGACCTTATGCTCGGAAGCAATTATCCGCATCAGAGCGGGCTTCCCAACAAAAATATTCTCGAAAAAATCACGCCTTTTCTCAAAGACAATACCGGCATCGTTTTAGGAAACCTCGAAGGAACGCTATTCGACAGAGGCGGAGTGCCCAAAACCTGCAAGGATTTTACGTTGTGCTTTGTTTTCAGAACTCCGGTTTCCTACGGCAAATATTTTCAGGAAGCAGGTTTTGACTTTCTGAGCATCGCCAACAATCACAGCGGAGATTTCGGCGCGGTTGGAAGGGCAGAAACTCAGAAAAATCTGGACAGTTTGGGAATCCGATATGCCGGACTGCCGGAAAAATGCGAATACGCACTGAAAGAAAAAAACGGCGTGCGCTACGCATTCATCGGGGCAGGGCACAATGAGGGTTTGGTAAGCGTCAAGCATTATGCTGATATTGAACGAATTGTCAGGGAAGTGCGCCCGCAAGCGGATATTGTCATTGTGATGTTTCACGGCGGGGCGGAAGGCGTAGCGCATCAGCACGTTCCACATCGAACGGAAACTTTTGTGGGCGAAAATCGCGGAAACGTGGAAGAATTTGCGCACGTTTGTATTGATGCGGGCGCAGACCTCGTTTTGGGAAGCGGACCACACGTAACGCGCGCCGCGGAACTGTACAAAAACAAATTCATTGCTTACAGTCTGGGGAATTTTGCGACGTATGGAAATTTCGCCCTGAAAGGCGCAAGCGGCAAATCTCCTATTTTGAAAGTCAAGGTCGGGGCGAACGGAAATTTTATTTCAGCAAAAATAATTTCAACTGTCCAAGTGGAAGACACAGGTTTGTCGGTAGAAATCGACCCTGAAAATCGTGCGTTTGAATCCATGAAAAACCTGACGCATGAAGATTTTCCCAACGGGAAACTTCAATTTCACGACGGCAAAATAACGAGGAAATGATTTTTGTACCGATACTCCTCGTGGGAAAAGGGATTGATTGAAAATACCAACAAACTCATCAGACAATATATCCCAAAGAAAGCAAACTTCAACGATTTTAATACGCAGAAAATCAAATAGATACAACGCCGAATCAATGACAGACCGAGAAGATTCTGTACAATTTCAGTTTAAAATAACAAATTTTTCATAACTTAGCACATTCATAAACAAGATATGAGAGAATACAAGCCCATAATCATCATGCTAATCAAATTTTTTGCAGTCTATTTGATTTTGGTTTTTTTGTATGACTTGTATCTATCTTATTATCAAGAAACTCTGCAAACCTGCGACCCCTACACGACCCATGTTGCAACTCAGACCGCAAAAATTTTGAGATGGATAGGTTTTGATTCTGAGGCGGTTCACTATTTGCAGCGCAATTATATGACTATTTTGATTGACGGCAAACGGATTTCTATTGTAAATGAAGGCTGTAACGCTTTGTCTGTAAATATTTTATTCGTTGCTTTCATCATTGCCTTTTCCGTAGGGTTCAAGCGGACTTTTTTGTTTACTTTGGCAGGTTTGATTGTTTTGTATATAGCTAATTTAGTGCGAATTGTCTTTATCAATTATATTTTTTACGAACATCGCCACTACGGAAAAACCGTTCACGATTATATTTTTCCCGCCATTATTTGGGGAATGGTTGTTGTGCTGTGGCTCGTGTGGATTAAATTTTTTGCTTTAAAGAGAAAATAAATGAGAATACTTAAAATAGCGGGTATCATTGTCTGTTTGTTTCTGCTGGTCTTGGTTAGAAAATTTGAAACTGTTTTGTTTTACGACCCTTTGCTTTCATTTTTTAAAACCGTCAATTTCAATCACTTAGATGTCCCTCCTTTCGATTCAGCCAAACTGATATTGTCGTTATTTTTTCGTTATGCGCTTAATGCAATTCTCACATTATCCATTGTTTACCTTTGGTTTGGAGACAAAAAAGTAATCCGGCTCGCCTTTTGGATTTTGACCGCAGGGTTTGTGCTTTTTGGAGCAATTTATTTCTTTTCGCTCCACACGCATTTCAGCATCGGATATATGCCCACCTTTTACATTCGCCGATTTTTAATACAGCCGATTTTTCTGCTGCTGCTGATTCCTGCGATTTACTGGAAAAACAAAACTCGTAATTTCAATTAGTAAATGCGAATTTTTACTGAGAATTGAAATTAATTGAGTACTTTTGTACTCGATTTTGAAATTTTTTGTTTCCATATATAATTGTTGAAATTCAATTATAAAGGTGTGAAACTTTAATATCCTTACCAAATAAAACAACAACTTTTTTGTTGATTTTCAATTTTTCATTTAATAAAGTATGAAACTTAATTTACATAAACCCCTTTGTTTTTTTGATTTAGAGACCACAGGAATCAACATCGGTAAAGACCGAATTGTAGAAATCAGTATCCTGAAAATCAATACAAACCACTCTCAGGAGAGTAAAACATGGCGTGTCAATCCACAGATGCCGATTCCGAAAGAAGCCTCTCAGATTCACGGCATTTACGACGAAGACATCGCCGACTGCCCGACTTTTGTAGAAATCGCTCCGCAGGTTGTAGCGATGATAAAAGATTCAGACTTGGCAGGATACAATTCCAACCGCTTTGATATCCCGCTTTTGGCGGAAGAATTGCTTCGCAACGGCTTCGAGTTTGACATCACCAAGCACCGCCCGATAGACGTGCAGGTCATCTACCACAAATTAGAGCCGCGCACGCTGTCCGCCGCCTACAAATATTATTGCGGAAAAGAACTGAAAGATGCTCATACCGCTTCAGCAGACACTTTGGCAACGTATGAAGTGCTGAAATCTCAGTTGGAAAAATATTCGGAAATTGAAAACGAAGTAAACTTTTTGCACCAGTTTACTACTTTCAAGAAAAACGCCGATTTGGCAAATTTTATCGGTTATGACAAAGACGAAGATGAGATTTTTAACTTTGGAAAATATAAAGGTAAAAAACTTCGCGAAATATTTTTAACAGACCCCGGCTACTATTCATGGCTGATGAACGCTGACTTTCCGCTTTACACCAAAAAGGTTTTTACGCAGGTAAAGTTGAAAAGAGGAATCTGAATTTTTAAGGCTAAATTCGCATAAGTCATATTTAAATGAAAATCATCTGTATAGGAAGAAATTATAAAGAACACGCAAAGGAATTAAATAATGAAATTCCCCAAGAACCCGTTTTGTTCCTCAAACCTGACACGGCGGTAATCCGCTCAGGAAGCGAGTTATACATTCCCGAATTTACGCAGGATTTGCACCACGAAGTGGAAGTTTTGGTCAAAATTTCAAAAGTCGGAAAATATATTCAGCCCGAATTTGCCGAAAATTATTTCACAGAAATCGGTTTGGGTATTGATTTCACCGCACGCGACCTGCAAACTCAACTGAAAAACAAAGGTTTGCCTTGGGAAAAAGCCAAAGCTTTTGACGGCGCTGCCCTCGTCGGCGAGTTTTTGCCGAAGGAAAATTTTGACCTGAAAAATCTCGATTTTTCTCTCCAAAAAAATGGAAAAACTCAGCAACAAGGCAACACTTCGGATATGATTTTCGACATTCCGCAGTTGATTTCGCATATTTCGCAGTTTTTTACGTTAAAAACAGGAGACCTCATTTTCACAGGCACGCCGTCAGGGGTTTCCCAAGTCGAAGAAAACGACCGACTGGAAGGCTTCCTTGATGGAAAAAAGAATTTTGCGGTTTTTATTAAGTAGGATTAATGATTTGAAGACTGTTATCACCAGAACAGTAAGAGTAAAAAATACCCCCAGAGATACAAACTTGCGACGGCTAAATGATTTTTTGCGATACTTCCATAATTTATCTATCTTGCTTATTGTTACTAATATAGCCCGTAGATTCAACTTTTAAATAAATTGTTTGGTCAGACTTATGACAATTCTACCGAAAGCCCCAAAGCGGAAGCAATGCGGTAAAAAGTAGATACTTTTGGTTCGGTTTTTCCTGTTTCCACTCTTGAAATGTACGACTTGCTGCTGCCTATCCTTTCGGCAAGTTGTGTCTGGGTTATCTTCGCCTGTTTTCTTGCCTGTTCTATAATTTGTCCGGTATAAAAAGCAAACGCCTTTTCTTCTGCTTCAATTCTTGACGGAGTGCCTTCCTTGCCGAATTTAGCGTCAAGCACTGCATCATAATCAACGATTTTATGATTGTTTGTCTTCATAATATTCTTTTTTTATCTTAAATGCTTTATCTATTTCTTTTTGCGGAGTTTTTTGGGTTTTCTTTTGAAAACCGTTGAATAACACCACTATATTTCCCTCATCAAAAATAAAAAACACACGATAAATATTTCCCGCATATTCTGTCCTTAACTCATACAGCCCGTCATTGATAAGTTTAACAAATTTCTTGGATATTATGTTTTGCGCTCTCAGAAGCAGAAGAGCATATTGTATTTTATCCTGCACTTTGTTCGGAAGCGTATTCATAAATGCTTCAAAGTATCCGCCGTATGTTTTAATTTTCCGTTCCAAAAAGCAAAGATATGAAAAGTTTACTACTTGTGTAACTTTTTTTGATTTTTATTTATTCTTTTATTTTCAAATCCGCCCATTAAAAATACTGTAAAACAACGACTCACGCCTCATAGCAACAACCTAAAACACTTAATTCCAGCGCTTTAAATGTTTTATAACTTTGTAAAAAAGCTATAAAGTAGCATTTGAAGTAAAAATATACGGAGATTACTCAGGAACAGAAGCAGGGCGCAACGTACCGGTTAGACGTTCAATACCGGCTCGCCTATTATGACAACAGCGGAGAAGTCTTGGTGCGCTTGCAAACTTTCGGCGGTTCTGTGGATAGGGGATTGAGAATAAATATACCAGCGTTTGGAAAGGTCAAAATTCTTTCCGCCGTGATAGATTTTCGGGTCGGTATACTTTTTCATTTTATATACGCTTTCATATACACTTTTTAATTTCTCAAAAAAAACAGTCATTGATTTCAGCCCTATTGTGCATACTCTCAATGACTTGCATTTGTGAACACGAGAGGAGTCGAACCCCCAACCTCCAGA
>JAITOO010000179.1 GCA_031289875.1 Flavobacteriaceae bacterium | reverse complement strand
AAAAAATAGTAGTATATTTGCAATATTATTATGTATAACAAAGAACTAATAATTTTTACAACAAAAAAATAAAGTCATGAAAATCAAATCGTTATTTTTCGTTTTAACATTTTTCGCTTTGCAGGCATGTAATAATTACAGCAAAGATGAAAACGGCAGTTTTCCGTCCCAATTTTTTGGAGGAGTTACAGGAAACGGCGATGTCATTAAGCAGCAAAGGCAGGTCGGCAGTTATTCCAAAATCTCGTCAAAAGGCTCTGTTGATGTGGTTTTGACCGATGGAAAAGTCGGAAATTTGACCGTCGAAGCAGAATCCAATCTTGCGGATTTTGTGGAAACTGAAGTTGTGGAAAATGAATTGCAAATCAAAATAAAGAAAAATGCAAACATCAATACGCATAAAGGAATTACGGTTTATGTTGCTGTAAATGAGCTTACAAGCATTAAAAGTTCAGGGAGCGGAGACATTATTGCGGAAAAAAAATTGAGCGGTTCAACACTCAAAATTTCTTCGGCAGGTTCAGGCGATATAAAAATGAACAGCTTGAATTATAATGATTTAACTGTGTCTATTTCCGGTTCGGGCGATTTTTCTTCCAATAACATCAATGCAGAAAAAACGAAAATTTCCGTAGCCGGCTCAGGCGATGTTGATGCAGCAGGAAAGGTTAATTATTTGATTGTCAGCATTGCAGGCTCTTCGGACGTGAAAGCCGGTCATTTGGTTGCCAACGAGGTTGAGGTTTCCATCTCAGGTTCGGGCAATGCGGAAGTGAACGCTCAAAAAACAATTTCAGCTTCAGTAAGCGGAAGCGGAAATGTGGGGTACACAGGCTCGGCGGCGGTTACCAAGTTTTCGGTATCGGGCAGCGGGGGAATCAACAAAATGTAACAAAAAATGTTTTTCGGTAACTAATTAAATAAATATTCGGATTTACCTACCCAAAAGTCCCGAAGGGAAAAACAGACGATGCAAACTATCCGATAGTTATAAAAAACATTCCAACAGCAAATCATAATAGCATGATAATCAATAAAATAATAAAACTGATAACTCTGATTTTCTTTTCAGTTTGGACTGCAGCTCAGACTTCGGTTGTGTCGGGTAAAGTCGTAGATGAAGCGTCGGGAGCGGCGTTCCATGAAGCGCAAATCGTTTTCACTCAGGAAGGTACGAGCAAAGCAGAACTCTTCACGGACGAAAACGGGAATTTTCAAACCACGCTGCCCAAAGGAAAATACACATTGTTTGTGGAAAATTTTGGCTTCATCAAAAAATCGCAAACAGTGGATATTAAGGAAGCAACCATTGATTTAGGCACGTTTTCCCTTAAAAAAGCCTTTCAGGAAAAGAGTTTGGACAATGTTACCGTAGTCGGAAAGAAGACGACGATTGTCAATCAGATTGACAGAAAGGTAGTTACGGTCGGGGACGACTTAGCTTCCGCTTCCGTTGATTTGTCGCAGGTGATGAATACCATTCCGGGTGTGTTTGTTGATCAGGACAACAACATCAGCCTGCGCGGCGATGCAAACGTCAAGGTTTTGGTGGACGGCAAACCTTCCAACGTGTCCTTTGAACAGTTGATGAGGCAGTATCCGCCGAGCGAAATCGAACGCATTGAGGTACTTACCAATCCGCCGGCTAAATATTCTCCCGAAGGGAAATCGGGAATTATCAATATCGTTTTGAAAAAAGGCAAAAGAAAAGGAACGAATATTACGCTGAATACCAGCTATATGCTCGCCAATAAATCTAAACACAACACTTCTGTCAATTTCAATCAAGGATTGGGAAAAGTTAATATTTTCGGAAGCGGAAATTACGGCGAATATACCTTTAACAATTACGGCAAATTGTACAACGAAGTTACTGATTACATGCAAGATATGTCTATGGACGGCAAATGGATTAACCGAAACGGAAAAATCGGAATGGATTATTTCATCAATGACAAAAATACGTTATCTGTTTACACCGGTCGGTTTCATGGAAACGGAGATATGCCTATGGAAAGCCATTTGTACTATGTCAATGACAGCTCCAAAGAAAACCGATATCTCAGTCAAAATCAAAAAGAAGACTGGAAAGGTCAGGAATACGATGCTTTTTACAAAAAAGAATTTTCCAAATCGGGGCATACGCTCGAATTTAACGCCAACTACGGTCAGTATGACGGCGAAAGTTACCGCGACAGCGACCCGCAAACGAACATTGGCGCAAGCAGCACGCAGGAAAAGGCATTCAGAGGTGCGGCAGATTATGCTCTTCCCCTTTCCGAAACTTCAGAACTCACTGCGGGCGTGGAAGTTAGAGCCAATCGCCGAAATCAAGACTATACAGAGGACGACTACATTTCTGTTTTAGGTCCGTATTTCTTTGATTTTAAGAGAGATATTTACAGCGCTTACGCAGAATATAAAAAGAATTGGGACAGATTCGGCGTCAAGGCGGGCTTGCGCGGAGAATACGTAAAAACCACAACCGCTTCCGATTACGTCGATGCGCTCGGAACGCGGGCAGGCGGTCTGGACGACAAACAGACTCAACTGTACCCGACCTTGCATTTGAGCTACAAAGTGGGCAAGGAAAAGAAAACCGAACTGGCGCTGAGCTATTCGCGGCGTGTGGACAGACCTTGGATGGACGTGTATTCGCCGTTTCCGGGCTTCGTTATGGGGACGACCGTGCAGGTTGGCAGCGACAAAATCAAGCCGGAATATACCAATTCCGTAGAAGCCTCAGTATCAAGAAATTTCGAAAAACTGTATTTCGGTTTGAGCGTGTACTACCGCAATATTCAAGACGAAATCAACCAAGTGATTTTTAACAATCCCGCCGACAACATTACCTACATGATGTGGGGAAATACCAAAGGCAATGACCGCTATGGAAGCGAGTTAGACCTTAATTATAATCCGTTCAAATGGTGGAGCATCAATTCGGGTTTTGAGTTTTATTGGGGCAAAGTTTCGGGTTACACTTTGGACGAATATTATACAAGAAACACTTCTCGTTTTTTTGGACGGGTAAACAATACTTTCAATCTTTCCAAAGCCTCATCAATTCAACTGTTCGGCTTTTACAGGTCAAAAAGTCAGGACATACAAGGCAATTATAATCCGCAATGGAAAATGGACGTGTCTGTAAAACAGGCATTTATGGATAATAATTTAAGTTTTACGCTCAAACTTTCCGACATTTTCAACACCAATCACAGCGAGTGGGAAATCCTGAGACCTTCGCATCAGACAGGAGAGTGGCACTGGGACAGCAGCGTGCTGAGTTTTGCAGTAACTTATAATTTCGCTTCGGGCAAGAAAATTCAGCAGATTGAGAGAAAGCAGAAAGACGACAACACCAAGCAGGGCGGAGGCGGAGCTATGGGAGGAGGTATGTAACCAAGAGTTTTTCTCATTTGATATATTTAATTTACACAGACAACCCTCAACGGAATTTTTTCGCTGAGGGTTGTTTTTTTTCACAAAAAAAACAATATAACATACTAATTTGCATATAAATACAAGGATATATTACGTATTTTTAGGCGGAGTTAGGGTTTAATACGAAAATTGCATTAAAGATTTAAAACAGTGATTATAAATTAATTGTGTTATTTTTCCCACAATTCTTTCAAGTATTTATAGCGGGAGGAAACATAATCAGCGTACATTTTGGAGATAATGAAGCCCGATTTTCCGTCCAAAATGCCTAATTTTAAAATGAACTGATTGAAAAAACGATAAGCAGGTTTCACGTAAAAATGAAAAAAATTTGGTTTTTTTCCTTTTTTAAAGAGTTCTTCAGCCTTTAATTTGGCATAAAGCTCCAATTTTTTTTGATAAGATTCGACAGAATTGAAAGAATAATGGTTTAATTTATTCTTCAAAAATCCAATTTTTGACTCGGAAATAAGTCTTTCATGCACAAATTTGGACGAATCGTAAAAACATTTGCTTTTTTTGAATAGCCGCACGGTTTTGTCGTTCTGCCAGCCGCTGTATTTAACATGCTGATTTTTAAGGAAAAATCGGCGGTACACCCAGTAAGCGTCCAAAGGGTTTTCAGAATTGACGGTCAAAAGGATTTCGTTTCGCAATTCGTTGGAAATCCGCTCGTCAGGGTCGAAGAAAATAATCCATTCGTAGGAAGCCTGCTCAATTGCAAAGTTTTTTTGGTTGGTAAAATTATCAAATTTTCTTTCTAAGAATTTGATATTTTGATATTTGGAAGCTATTTCTTTGGTTTTGTCTGTACTGAATGAATCTACAATGATGATTTCGTCGGCAAAAGAAACGTCCTGAATGAATTTTCCAATATTTTTTTCCTCATTGAAAGTAATTCCCAGCGCCGTGATTTTTGGACGTATGTTGTTGATAATGTATTTGTTAGTTTGTTTCGGCTCAATTTTCAAGACAGTTTCTACAAAATTTTCTACCTTCGGAATCAGTTTTTCGGGATACATCAAAGCGTAAAATTTTTGTGGATATTTCAGAAAATCTTTAGAATCCAACTGTTGGTAAATTTCAGGGTTGATGTCTGCCAAATGGAAACTTTTGTGAATCAGCAGGTTTTCATAACAGCCCCAATCTTTCCTGAATTTGTGCGGAGAAAAAATCGAAAAGGTCGGTATTTGCAGAGCTTTGGCAATGTTTATTGCTCCGCCTTCGTTGGCTATCAGTACGTTGCAGTTTTTTAGAATGGCAGAAAATTCGCGCACATTTGAGCCTAAAATGTGTGTAAAAATTTTTTCTTTTTGAGTTATTTTCGACAGAATCTCATCGACTTCCTTCTGCTGGTTGGGGACGTAGTTAAACAAAATATCAACATCGTAATTTTCTTGTAAACAGTTAATTAGCTCTGACATATACGCCAAAGGCAGAGATTTGTTCATACTGCTGCCCAAAACGCCGACCATAATAATGGGTTTTGTGAAAGTTACGCCTGCATCGGACATTAATTTTCGGCTGCCTGCAATTTCTTTGTCGGTTAAAAATATTTCTGTTTGAAAATCAATTTGTTGTAAATTTTTGACGAAAGGCGTCAATAAAAGACAGCGGGTCTCAATTGACGTGCATTGTACGAATTTGGGATATTTTTCAACTTTAAATGTCTGGGTATAAAAGTATTTGAAAAAAGGTTTATCAAAACTGATTTTTTGTTTTGCATTGGAAATCAGCGTGATAAATCGGCTTTGGATTTTGGCGTAAGGGTCAATCAGAATGTCGTATTTTTCTGCTCTGATTTTTTTTGCATAGCTCCAAAGCACGGAAAATTCCTTTAACTTGTTGTCATTAAATGAAATAATCTTATCGATGTAAGGGTTGTTTTCCAGAATGATACAGCCTTTGTCATAGCAAAAAAAGTGGACTTCCATTTCGGGAAAAGTCCGTTTCAAATTTTTGGCTATAATACTGGCTACCAGAATATCTCCGATATATTTGTTCTGTATGATAAGCGCTTTTTTCAACAAAAATCAAATTTGGAAGTAAAGGTAATTATAAAGATTGAGATTTTTGGGATTTTTGTGTTTGAAGTAGTTTTTTTAACTTTCGTAATTGAGGACATAAACCAAATAGTAATTGTTAAGTTTTTTGTAATGAGCAAAATATTTGATGTTCGAATCCTCGTCGATAACCCAGCAAGTAATAGGTTTATTATTTTTTAAATCAAACGGTTCAATTTTGTAATGATTTAAAAACGACCACAAATTGCCTTGGTAAATCTTAAATAAAGCCTCTTTTAGTCCCCAAATGATGTGGAAATAGTCCTTTTCATACTCTTTGGAAATAAAAGCAAATTCGTCTTCGCGAATAAATTTGTCTTTGATATTGAATATTTTTTCTTCACGTTCCAGCTCAATATCCACGCCGATATTAAACGATGAAGCTCCCACGCAGACCACGCCGTGTGAATGAGAAACCGAAATATTGTCAGTTCCCTCCACATAAGGTTTTCCGTTTGGCGCATATTTGATATGGTCGTCCAAGCCGAGAGCCATGAGGCAGGCGCGCAGCCCTAAATATTCGCGTTTCCGTTTGGAGGTCAAAGATTTATAAATTCCTTGACGGCGTTTATTAAGTTTCAGAATACTAAGCAGTTCCTCATTAGTTTCGCTTACTTTCCACGTAACTATTCGGGTGAAATAATCGGGTACAATAAAGGCGGTTACAGGCATAAATTAATGGTTTATAAATTTTTACAATAACACAACACTGCTTTATTATTCTTAGCTCTGTCTTTATTTGGAAAAAAATCACCCGCATAGATAAATATGCGAGTGATTTCTTGAATATAATGCTTTTACGGTATTAATTTCTGATAGTCTTCATTCGGAACAAAACTTTCCATAAATTCATTAGTATAATTTCCTGAGACAAAATCCGGTTCGTCCATCAATTGTCTGTGGAAAGGAATGGTTGTTTTGATTCCTCCGATATGAAATTCTTCCAGCGCCCGCCTTATCTTTGCCAGAGCCTCTTCGCGCGTAGGCGCAGTGGCAATCAATTTAGCAATCATGGAGTCGTAATACGGGGGAATTTTATAACCCGCATATACGTGAGTATCAACTCTTACTCCGTTTCCACCGGGCAGATTCAATTCGGTAATCAGTCCGGGAGACGGACGGAAGCCGTTGTAAGAATCTTCTGCGTTGATGCGGCATTCGATGGAATGCATTTGCGGATAGAAACTATGGTCGGGAGCTTTTGAGCCTGCTGCGAGATTAATTTGCAATCTCACAATGTCTAACATTGTAACTTGCTCTGTAATAGGATGTTCTACCTGTACACGAGTGTTCATTTCCATGAAATAGAAATTTCGGTTTTTATCAACCAAAAATTCAATAGTTCCTAAACCTTCGTAGCCGATGGCTTCGGCGGCTTTTATAGCTGCCTGCCCCATTTTCTCGCGGAGTTCGTCCGTCATGAATGGCGATGGAGTTTCTTCGGTCAATTTTTGATGCCGTCTTTGTACGGAGCAATCTCTTTCTGACAGGTGAATTGCCTTTCCGTATTGGTCTCCTGCGATTTGAATTTCGATGTGCCGAGGTTCTTGGATGAGTTTTTCCATGTACATACCGCCGTTTCCGAAAGCAGATTCAGCTTCCATTACGGCAGATTCCCACGCTTTTTGCAAATCTTCGGGTTTCCAAATGTCCCTCATTCCTTTTCCGCCTCCGCCCGCAGTGGCTTTAATCATCACGGGGTAACCGATTTTTTCGGCGATTTCGACTGCCGCTTCGTAAGAAGGAATCAGTCCGTCAGAACCCGGAACGGTAGGCACGCCTGCTGTTTTCATGGTTGCTTTGGCAGAAGCTTTGTCGCCCATCTTGTTGATGTTGTCGGCGGTAGCTCCGATGAATTTAATTCCTGCTTTTCGGCAGGCATCGGAAAATTCGGCATTTTCTGAAAGGAAACCATATCCGGGGTGAATGGCATCGGCATTGGTAACTTCTGCTGCGGAGAGGATGCTGAGTTGTTTTAAGTAAGACTCTTTGCTTGCGGGGGGTCCGATGCAAACGGCTTCGTCGGCAAAGCGAACGTGCAGGCTGTTTGCGTCGGCAGTGGAATAGACGGCTACGGTGCTGATTCCCATTTCTTTGGCTGTTCTGATAACTCTCAGAGCAATTTCGCCGCGATTGGCGATTAAAATCTTTTTAAACATAAATATCTGGTTTAGTTGAATATAACTTTTTATGTTTTTTTAAGATGGGTCAACCAAGAATAGAGGTTGGTCAAAATCAACAGGGGAAGCGTCGGTTACTAAAATTTTTACAATTTTTCCGGATACTTCGGATTCGATTTCGTTAAACAATTTCATCGCTTCTACGATACAAACTACTTTGCCTGCCGTAACGCTGTCTCCTACATTCACAAATGAAGGTTTGTCCGGAGTTGGTCTGGAGTAGAATGTGCCTATCATTGGCGATTTGATTGCTACGTATTTTGAGGTGTCTTCCGAACTTGCAGGTGCGGCGTTTGTCGGCGTTTGTGCGGCGGCAGGTTGTACGTTAGCAGGTTGTGTGGCTATCGTCTGTATTTGCGGTGCGGGTGTGTACACTACGCCTGAATTGGTTTTGATTAGGATTTCAAAATCTTTGGTTTTGTACTTTACTTCTGAAACTTCTGATTTTGAGACAAATCTGATTAGATTTTGAATTTCTTTGATGTCAATTGTTGTATTGTCCATATCTTAATTGTGTTTAGTTCGAACAAGTGGGTGAAATTTTTCCCAAAGATAGTCAAGATTTGTAAATAAACAAAAAAACCATTTAAAAATCATTTAAAATGGTTTGAAATACTGCTTTTATGATAGTATTTGTTTATTCTTCGACTGTGTCGATTTCTTTTTCCAGCACCACTTTTCCTCTGTAATAGAGTTTGTTTTCGTGCCAGTGGGCTCTGTGGTAGAGGTGTAATTCTCCTGTAGCGGAACATTTTGCCAACTGAGGAACTTCTGCCTTGTAGTGAGTTCTTCGTTTATCTCTTTTAGTGGAAGACTGCCGTCTTTTAGGATGTGCCATAATTTTTTAACTTACAAAATATTTTTATTCAATTTCTTTATTTGTCGTCCGTTGGACTGTATTTTTCTATCAAATCGGTATATTCATCGTGATAACCATTTTGGTATTTCGGGTGAATATGCTTCATCGGTATGGAAATAATTACGCTTTCAAAAATTAATTGAGCAACGTTCACACTGTGCGAGCCGAAAGGAAGTACGAGAACCTCTTCGTCGGAGTCGTCAAATTCTTCTCCGGACTTGACTAACAGTTCGATTTTGTTTTGCACGGGCTGTTCAAATTCCACTTCGGAAATGTCGCAGATGAGCGAAACTGTTCCGCTGGTTTCCATGCTCAGTTCCAAGAATGAAGAATGCTTGTTCAGCATTATTTCCGCCTTGATTTTGGGATTGGCGAACTCTTGGTTAAAATCAAACAAGTCAAAAAACTTCCGGTCAATATCGAACTCAAATCTGTGTTTCCCCAACGTCAACCCTGAGAATGACAAGTCGTAATGTTGTAATTTTTCCATAAAATGGACTGCAAATTTACGTAATTCTTTTGATGTTGCAAATTTTTTTCATCAGGTACAATAAAATTTTGAGGAAACTTAAAAAATCGTTTTTATTTTACAGATATTTGCATAATGTTAAATGTACTTATGAAAGATTACGCTTTTTATTCAAGTTTGGTGATGCAGTTTATCATTACCATATTGATTTTCGCAGGGATAGGCTGGTTTATAGACAAGAAATTTCCTGCCGTTGCACCTTACGGAACGCTCGTGTTTTCGCTTATCGGTATTAGCGGAGCTATGTATTTATTTATCAAACAAATAACTAATAAGAGTAGCGGAAGATGAAAAATCCGGTTGTGCAGTATGTGCTTCTTAATATAATATTGTATGCCGCCGTTTTTTTTGGTTTGGATTTTTTTGGAGTACACGCCTCCCGCTCCGTTTTGATTTCCTACGAAATCATTGCTTTGGCATCTTTATTTGTGTTTTTCGGGGTGTATGTTTCGTTTCATTCGGGAGTCGTAAAATTTTTAATCGTATATCTGTTTTTCACGATATTGAAGAACATTTTCCTGCTCTTTTTTGCGCTAAAAAATCGCCCGATTTTTAAAGAAATTGTAGTTTTTTGTTTGATTACTTACTTTATACTGCTTTTTCTTGAAATTGTATTTATTTTGAAATCAATAAAATATGAAGAAAAAGAAAAAAAAAATAGATAATTTTGTTTCTTTCTTTGGTTTTTTATAAATTTTGATTAGATTTGCATACCTCATGTAAGGAGTATCTTATGAAAAGATTTATTTATAGTATTATTGCCTTGTTTTCCACTGTCAGTTTGGGTTTTGCCAATGAAAAGACAGAAGAAGAAATTGGAAAATTCAACCCTACGGAACTCGCAATGCACCATGTGAAAGATGCACACGAGTTCGAAATTTTTGGAGAAGAGCATATTTTGTATCTTCCGATTATCCTTTGGACGGACAAAGGCTTGGTAATTTTCTCTTCCAAAGCATTTGAGGGAGACGATTCCGCCAAAAAAATAGTCGAAAAAGACGGACAAAACTTCATCAAGTATCATGAGAAAATTTACTATGCAAGTTCGTCTGCCAATGCAGAAGGTTCTTTTATAAAGATGGAGAAAGACCACCCGAACAACACCCGACCATGGGATTTTTCCATAACCAAAAATGTATTTACGCTGTGGCTGGCTTTTGCCATACTCGCCATATTGGCTGTAAGTGCGGGAAGGTTCTATAAATCAAAGAAATATAACGGCGTGCCGAAAGGCGTAGCCTCCGTTTTTGAATTTTTGGTGGTTTTCGTCAGAGATGATATTGCCATTCCGACCATCGGTAAGAAAAAATACAAAAAGTTCATGCCGTATTTATTGACCGTATTTTTCTTCATTTGGCTGGTCAATTTATTCGGATTGGTGCCGTTTTTTCCGTTCGGAGCGAACTTGTCGGGAAACATCGCATTCACGATGACATTGGCTCTGATTACTTTTATAATCACACAGTTCAGCAGTAATGCCAATTATTGGAAACATATATTTTGGACGCCGGGCGTGCCTGTTCCGATGAAAATCGTCTTGGCGCCGATTGAATTTATCGGGCTGTTTACCAAACCGTTTTCACTGATGATACGACTTTTCGCCAACATCACGGCAGGACACGTTATCGTGCTGAGTTTGGTTTCTATGATATTTATTTTCAAAACCTATTTGGTTGCGCCTGTTTCGATAATCTTTGTGGTATTCATCAGTTTGATAGAAATTTTGGTAACCGCTTTGCAGGCGTATATTTTTACAATGCTGTCATCTCTGTATTTCGGAATGGCAACAGACGAGGGACATGGAGAAGAACATTAAAAATTAAGATATTAACTAATTTAATAAAAATTAAAAATTCAATTATGGTAGGAAGTATTTCAGTAGTAGGAGCAGGATTGGCTGCGATTGGAGCAGGACTCGGCATCGGTTTGATTGGCGGTAAAGCTATGGAAGCCATCGCAAGACAACCCGAAGCTCACGGAAAAATCCAATCTTCCGGTTTGATTTTCGCTGCGTTGATTGAAGCAATCGCATTGTTTGCAATCGTTGTAGCTTTGATTTCATAACCGAAGAAAAACCACAGAAAACCTGAAAGTAACGGTTGGTTTTTTCGGGTTTTCTTTTAAAAAATTGAAAAATAACGAAATTAAAATAACGAAAAAATAAAAGAAATTTTATGGATTTATTAACTCCGGATATAGGTTTAGTAGTATGGATGACGATTTCATTCTTTGTTTTGTTATTCATCTTAGCAAAATTTGCTTGGAAACCCATTATAAATGGGCTGCATGAGCGGGAAGAAGCAATTCAAAAATCATTGGACGAAGCCAAAAACGCCCGCGAGGAAATGGCAAAACTGACTTCCGAAAACGAACAGATTCTGCGCGAAGCAAGAGCGGAAAGAGAGTCTATCTTAAAGGAAGCCAGAGAAATAAAGGATAAGATTGTCGGCGATGCCAAAGAAGCGGCAATTGAAGAAGGAAACAAGATTATCCAATCGGCAAGAGAAAGTATCAATGCAGAAAAAGTTACCGCTATCAATCAGATTAAGAGTGAAATGGCGAATTTATCTATCGGCATAGCAAAGAAAATTCTCCAAAAAGAATTGTCTTCAACCGAAGAACAGAAAAAATTGATAGAAACACTGGTCAATCAAGCAAAACTAAACTAAAATGCCAAACGTAAGAGTAGCAAGAAGATACGCCGAAGGTTTGTGGGGATATGCCCAATCCGTGAAAGAAGAAAGCGCGGTAGTGGCAGATATGCAGTCTTTGCTGAAAATCATTAAGGAAAGCAGAGAATTGCAGTTGTTCCTCAAATCTCCCATCATAGAAACCAAGAAAAAGATTCAAATCGCTTGTGAAATGTTTAAATCTTTTTCCCAAACATCGCAGCATTTCATCACTATCGTGTTCAGACACCACCGAGAAATTGAACTGCTCGGAATAGCCAATCAGGTGCTGCATATCTATGACGATTATAATGGCATACAAAGAGTCAGCATCGTGTCGGCAATTCCTTTGGACAAAGATATAATTTCGGGAATTTTGACTACCAATAGCCACATCAACGCCCAAAAAGCGATTGTGAAAAATGCAGTAGATGAGACTATTATCGGTGGCTATATACTCCGTGTAGGCGATGAGCAAGTTGATGCAAGCGTTAAAAATAAACTCAATAATATCAAGAAAAAATTAGAAGAAAAAGTATTCTAAACCATAATACTTTCATTACTTAAAAAATAACATCATGGCAGACATAAAACCCGCAGAAGTTTCTGCAATCTTAAAACAGCAATTATCAAATTTTGATGAAAATATTTCCTTAGACGAAATAGGAACAGTCTTGCAAGTCGGAGACGGCATAGCCCGCATTTACGGTCTCGCCAGTGCCGAGCAAGGCGAGTTGGTGCGCTTTGCCAACGGTCTTGAAGGAATGGTGCAAAACCTCGAAGAAGACAACGTCGGAGTGATGCTGTTCGGCAAATCCAGCGGAATCAAAGAAGGCGACATCGTTAAAAGAACAGGACTGATTGCCTCCATCAACGTCGGCGAAGGAATGATAGGAAGAGTCGTAGATACTTTGGGTATTCCTATCGACGGAAAAGGACCCATCATCGGAGAATTAATAGAAATGCCTTTGGAAAGAAAAGCGCCGGGCGTAATTTTCCGCCAGCCCGTAAGCGAACCGCTACAAACCGGTATCGTTGCCATTGATTCCATGATTCCTATCGGAAGAGGACAGCGCGAATTGATTATCGGCGACCGCCAGACAGGAAAATCCACCGTTGCCATAGATACCATCCTTAACCAGAGAGAATTTTACGACAAAGGCGAACCTGTATATTGCATCTATGTTGCCATTGCACAAAAAGCCTCAACCGTTGCCCAAACCGTAAAAATACTCGAAGACAAAGGAGCAATGGCATACACCGTCGTAGTAGCGGCTAACGCCTCAGACCCTGCACCGATGCAAGTATATGCGCCTTTCGCAGGAGCCTCTATCGGAGAGTTTTTCCGAGACACGGGAAGACCCGCTTTGATTGTTTACGATGACTTGTCCAAGCAGGCAGTTGCTTACCGCGAGGTTTCCCTGCTGTTGAGAAGACCTCCGGGACGTGAAGCCTATCCGGGCGACGTGTTTTATCTGCACTCCCGTCTGCTCGAAAGAGCGGCAAAAATTATCGCCAACGACGAAGTTGCTTCAAACATGAACGATTTACCTGAAACTCTGAAAAAAAGAGTGAAAGGAGGAGGCTCATTAACCGCCCTGCCGATTATCGAAACGCAGGCAGGCGACGTATCAGCCTACATTCCGACGAATGTGATTTCCATTACCGACGGACAAATTTTCTTAGAATCAGACTTGTTTAACTCAGGCGTGAAACCGGCTATCAACGTAGGTATCTCTGTGTCCCGAGTGGGCGGTGCGGCTCAGATTAAGTCCATGAAAAAAGTATCCGGAACGTTGAAAATTGACCAAGCGCAATATCGTGAGTTGGAAGCCTTTGCAAAATTCGGCTCGGATTTAGATGCTGCAACGGCTGCGGTTATCGCCAAAGGGGAAAGAAATGTGGAAATTTTGAAACAGCCGATTAATTCGCCGCTGCCGGTAGAAGAACAGGTAGCCATAATCTATGCGGGAACTCAAAACCTGTTGAAAGAGGTGCCTGTAAACAAAATATTGAATTTCAAAGCTGCTTTGATAGAAATTTTGAAAACAAAACACACGGACTTATTAAAAGAAATTAGGGCAGGAAAAATAGACGACAGCATTACAGACACTTTGAACAGGATTATTGCAGATGTAGTGAAAAATTACGCTTAAAACAGAATAACAATTGAATAGAAAATGGCTACATTAAAAGAAATACGAAACAGAATTACATCAGTAAACTCTACAAGGCAGATTACGAGCGCCATGATGATGGTAGCTTCGGCAAAGCTGAAAAAAGCGCAAAATGCAATTCAAAGATTATTGCCGTATTCTCAGAAAATGCAGGAATTGCTCTCTAACCTCAGTTCTTCAATGGACAGTGAAGTGGGAGGGGAGTTTGTCAGAAAAGGAGAAGTTGAAAAAGTTTTATTGGTAGTCATCTCTTCCAACAGAGGCTTGGCAGGAGCATTCAACTCTTCCGTAGTCAAAGCCGTGAAAAGTTTGCTTGAAGATAAGTACAAAGACAAGCAAGTAGATATACTGCCTATAGGAAAAAAAGCCTATGCCGTTTTAGACAAAATCGTTCCTGTATATAAAAATCACAGCAATTTATGGAATGCTCCGACCTACGAAAATACCGCCAAAATAGCCGATGAAGTAATAGAAAAATTCACTTCGGGAGACTATGACAAAGTGGAGTTGGTGTACAACCACTTCAAAAATGTCATCGTTCAGGTGTTGCAGGTTGAGCCGTTTTTGCCGATAGAGTTGAATCCTGAAAAGAAATCTTTGACTTCGGGCGTGCAGACAGATTATATTTTTGAGCCGACCAAAGAACAGATTTTAAAGAATTTGATACCAAAAACGCTGAGAACACAGTTCTTCAAAGCAATTTTAGATTCCCACGCCGCTGAACACGGAGCGAGAATGTCTGCAATGCAGTCTGCGACGGATAATGCCAAAACATTGACACAAGAATTGACCATTTCTTACAACAAAGCTCGACAAGCAGCCATTACAGGCGAGTTGATAGAAATCGTGAGCGGTGCGCAGGCGCTGGAAGGATAAAATTAAACTTTATTATAATACAGGCTTAATGGACAAAATTAGGCTGCAAAAAATTCCGATGATATTTTTCGTCGGGATTTTTTGTTTCCCCGTTATTTCAGCAGTTTTTCGTCTTTAAAATATTGAATAATAGCTTTTTTCATTAATAAAGTCTGTTCGTTTGGTTTCAGGTCGGGCAAAGTTTCTGATATTTCATAGAGAGGCCAGCGGTCGCTGTCGTAGCCCTCGAAACGATAGTAGCCGTAAGGTTCTAACAATCGGCAGACCGCTACATGATAGAGATTCATTTTGTCATCTTTTTTGTATTTCCGATAGCCCAAACCAACTTCCTGCACGCCGATAAGGAAAAGTATTGCATCTAAATCGGGCGTTTCGCCGTCCGTAAACTTTTCCTTGAAAAAATCTTCTATTTTCTTCCAAATCACTGTTTCTGATTCCATTTTTGCCGTACTTTTTACAAATTTACGATTTATTAATTGAAGAAGCGA
>JAITOO010000020.1 GCA_031289875.1 Flavobacteriaceae bacterium | reverse complement strand
GTGTCAACCGGCTTGAAGGCGCTGAACGTGGGGATGCGCCACTCGTCCTTGAAGTCGGTTAGGTAGCAGCCTTCGCTTCCGAGTTTCACGATGAGGAGCTTCGCGCCGAAAACTGAAAGGGCGGCGCGTATGGCGGAAAGGTCGGTTTTGCCGGTAAGGATTTTCGCTTCGGTGTAGCTGGGGAGAAGGATGTCGGTTTCACAGAGCATGGGTTCGAGTTGGCGGAGCCAGTATGCGCTGTCGTGCGCCTTGCCTCCGCCAAAGTCTACAGCCGTGTTATGCCCGCACAAAAGCGCATAGCGGCCGACTGTGTTTTTCGTAGCCCCCGTAGCCACCGCTTGCGGCGGCGGAGCGCAAACCGGTTGTTATGTGCTGTTTTTGGGCCTTCGGACTACAACCCTACTTTCTTGGTCGCTCTGAGTAAGAAAAAAAACGCACCATCGTTAAGTGGCTTCGTAGCCGCCCGCTAGGAGGGTCAGACGAGGCTTAAGATATTGATATTTCCTGAAAAATTTATATTCTTTTAGTTAAGCGGTGGCAAATTCCTATCACATCTTTGAGCATTGGCGTGTGCCAAAACTTTCCCAACTGATGTTATTTGAAAACTTGTTTTTATATTATTCCACCAATCATAGAGTGTCTTAAGATGCAGTCGCTTATTCCACTCATTCATTAAGGAAGTGATATTTCCATTTTTAATCACATCATCATTTTTGTACAAATCATATATTTGTTTTATTGCCTTCTTTTGTATATCAGATAAAGGGAAATTAATTTGAATAGGTTGTCCATTCTGAATAATATAACGTTGCAACACAAGGGAATCAATTTGTTCTTTATTTGGCAAATTTAACCTTAAATATCCTGAATTCAGTACATGATCCACTAATATAGGATAAATGGGAAGTTTTGCCTCATTTAGAATCTCAATGGCCTTTTTGTGATCCTCAGATTCTTTTTCTATCCCCACACTGATATATCCTTCAAGTTTCTCTGGATACCATTGTTGAATTTTTTTTATGTTCCCAAACATATTTATCCGCACAGCATCTAATACGTCTAAGTGATCAAGCCATTCAGTCTCCAAAGGAAGTAGACCATAAATTATTTTTCCAAATAGGTCATCAAGGACATCCAGCCCCTGCAATATATTACCAGTTACTGGTGTAAAATATGTTACTGAATGATAGACAGTTAATCCAAGTAAAGCATCGTCCGATATTTCATCAATAATTTCAACCGCACGACTAATCCCTGCCCGTGTTTGTCGATTATTTCCATTTTGGAATCTATGTATTAACAATTCTGATAAAAGATCATAATCAACAGGACGTTCTGTAGCCGCTGCGGTCTTTTGTGCCTCTACTAATAGTAGTTGGAAAGAAGGATCTGCAAATGATTCTAGCGCCCCGTCAATTGCCTGCATTTTAGGCATGAGACGCTTTTCAAATTCAGTTACACGAGCATTAGCAACACTGATAGCTTCTGCCGTATAATTTTTTATTGCCAATACATTCATGTCGGCATAAATTTCACGCGCACGCTTTTCGTCAATACCGTTATTTATAATAATGGTACTTGCTTGCATTTGTTGAGCATTGTCGCCAGCTTTCTGAATTTGCTTATCTGCCATTATTACTGCTCTCGCCAATTTGTACCTGTGTCGCGTTATTACCAGCTTTTTGAGTTTGCTGCGTATGTTTATTTATCCCAATACGATACCCAACTGCACTACCACCTATAGTACCAACAATTAAGCCTATGATAGCAGTTCCCAATCCGTTAAAAAACCACTCCATTTCACGTCCTCCTTTTTACAGCAATATATTTTCAATATGTGTTTTTGCTATTCTATTTTTTGCAATTTCAAAATAATTATCGTCAATTTCAATACCTACAAAGTTTCGCGCAAGTTTCTTAGCAACTGCTCCTGTCGTTCCGCTTCCCATAACAGGGTCTGAAACAGTATCGCCGATTTTACTACCCAATAAAAGGACGCGCTCTAAAAGCGTCACTGGTTTTTCAGTGGGATGTTCTGTAAGATGCCGTTCCGCAGGAATTTCCCAGAGATTTTTCATTTGTTTCCCGCCGTTTAGTTCTTTCGCCGTATCATAATCAAAATAATAATTTTTTGATTTACTGGCGAGCCAAATTAATTCAGTTGACGGTGCAAGGCGGGTTTTTGAGAGTAATGGTGTTGCGTTTCGCTTAAACCAAATAATATCATTGATAATCCAAAAATTAAGTTCTTTTAATAACACGCCAACAGAGGGGTGATTGTGGAGTGTGCCTGAAATCCATATCGTACCGGTGTCCGATAAAACTCGCTTGCACTCACTAATCCATGTGCGGTTAAAAGCGTGTATATCTTCTATAACATCCCATTTGCCCTTATTGCAAGCAACAGGCTTACCATTTTTTACCGTCATAAATCCCGCGCCCGATAGATTGTAAGGCGGGTCGGCAAAAATCATATCGATGCTTTTATCGGGGATTTCTTTAATAAGTTCAAAAACATCCCCATGTTTGAGTATTATGCTGTTAATTTTAGACGCTCCTTTGCAACCAAAATATATTGGGCATTTTTTTCAATGCCAATCCATTTGCGGTTTAATTGTTCCGCTACTTTTCCTGTCGTACCTGTTCCGAAAAATGGATCAAGCACTATATCATTTTCATTTGACGATGCGCGAATTATAAGTTCCAATAACTTTTCCGGTTTTTGTGTTGGGTGAACAGCGCGTCCATCGGCTCCCTTTATACGTTCCTTCCCTTGCACTATTGGTATTTCGATAAAATCAAGAAAGTCACGCATTTGTTTATTGTTGCCATCTTGGGTTTTGTGCGGATTAAACTCTTTTACGGCATCGTAATTAAAAATCCAATTTTTGCCTTTTACAAACCAGCAAATAAATTCGGTAGAGTGAGTAAAAATCCTTTTTGTGATATTCGGCATAGCATTTGTTTTATACCAAGTTAAAATGTTATTCAGTTTGAAACCTACCTTTTTCCCTTCGGTTATGATTTCGCCGATATTGTGTTGGGTACAAGAAATGTAAAGACTGCCATTCGGCATAAGCACTCTATGGCAACCTTTTAGCCAAGCGGCTGTAAAAATGATATAATCGCCATGGTCGAAAGTGTCCCACTCCTCATTCATTTTATAGTATGCCCCGCCTGTGGTATTATTAGCCAAGTCAAGAGACTTGCCTGACAAATTATAGGGAGGGTCTGCAAAAATAAGGTTTATATATTCCTCTGGTATTTTGCTTTCAAGAATTTGAACGCTATCGCCTTGTATTATTTGGCGGGTCATTATATTACGCCGCAAGTGAATGCCCCCATTTATTGATGATTGTAGATATTCTTGACAACCAATCGCCTGAGTCCTTTGCGCTAGTTGTTTCTGAAATTATATCATCAAACAATTGCTGGATTTTCGCGTGTGTGAATTGATAGTTTTGGTTCTGTTGTTTGGCAATTAATAAAAAACGTAAAATTTCAATAAACTGCTGTATTGTCAAGGGAATAATCTTTTGTGGATATCCTTCATACTCATATTTTACAGAAATCCAAAATGTGTTTCCCGTATCACGATGAATTTTAGGAGCGATAAAAAGACAATAAGTTTGTTTTTCATTATGAACGGATTCAAAATCACGCAAATGGCGCATTACCGGCTGACCTTCATTAAACCATTGTGAACGGTTGCTTAATAACGTTACTTCACAAATGGAATTAAATGCCTTGTAAAAACATTCAATATCCGGTTTATTTGCGGGTGCGGTAAAAGTTGGTTCGTTATCATCTCCTACAGGGTAATTCGGACGAATTCCGATTGCATCATTGAGGATATGTAAACCAAGCGTAACTATTCTTTCAAGTTCGACAGGCTTTTTACCTGTTAATTTGAAAATATTTTGCAACGAATTTATACAATAATCTATAATTTCAAGCGTTTTGCCTTTCGCATGAGTTTCTGCATCAAACAGTTCTCTGCGGTATGCCCGTAAAATCTCTATTACCTCTTTTAATTCGTCCGTGTTATCTGTTGTTGCAGAAATTTGGGGATGCTTCGGCACTATGATATTCTTTGTGCGTAAATCATTTCCAGTCGTTTCAATATCCTGTAATAATAGAGTGATAACTTCTTGTAATTTTGCTTTTGTTTCCCATGGTAATTCTGGTCTTGTAATATCACCAAGATAAAGAGAATAATCTAATTTTGATTCAAAGATTATTGCAGATGCATTATCTGTTTCGAGTATTGAATCAATCTCAACTTTACGACGTGGCTCTAAATCAATATAATAATCATTGCCTCGCAAATAAAAAAAACGAGTCAATCTAAAATAACGGATTATATTATCCGTATATTCATTCGCGTTTTTCCATGATTCATATTCAGAAAAATTCTTATTGAAATAATCCTCTGCAAATTTATCTTTTTCTGATTTTGTCTTTTTACTGTCATATTTTTTGCGGAATACGACTATTTTTTCTGCTGTATTGTTAATATTTGTATAATTTGAAAGTGTTGTAAAAAATAATGCGAATTCTATTCTTGATACACCTTTTTCTTTTATGCATTTTTCTTTGCAAAGCGTATTAACTTTTTTGATAAGATGGAATGTAGCAATGAGAGGTTTTATATTATAACCATCATTAGGAGAATATTTATTAGCATCCGGATTTGGATATTGCCATTTCAAGAAACTTCTAAAAAACACATTGCCTAAATCATAATTTTCAGCAAGAAAATAATTCCCGAATGAGGTGATAACAATTTTATTTTCATCAGTGAGATATGCAAGCCCCATTTTTTCAATAGGATTATATGACTGACGACCCCGCATTTCGCCGCCGCCTTCATAATTCTTTGAGGCTAAAATATTCTCGGCTTGTTCATAGGTAAAATTATCAGAATGAAGCCACCCCATCTGTTCATTGGAAAGTGTTTGTTCAAATTGCGGTTCACCAAAACCATAAACTTTTTTTTGAATGAGCAAAATTTGAAATTTTCTTTGCGCTTCAATAGACCAAACTTCCCCATCAAGTTCTTTGAGAACCTTTAAAAAAGACCGTATCCGTTCAGGATTACGGACTGTTGTTGAAACCGACCAAAACCGCATAAAATCCCTCCTCTATACCCAAAAACAAGGTTTTTAAAATATATCATATAATTTTGGATTGATCAAGTGGCTGATACTCTATTTTTATGAAGCGGCGGATGGATTGCCCGCCATCCCTTGAAAATTTGTGATCTTTTCTTGCGGGATTTCAGACTACCCTGCCATATCCAAGGTTGCGCGGGTGGCCCAGAAATAGCATATAACGTCTTATATGCGCTACTTATTTCGCTTAACATACACTTTCCTGTCGATAACACGTAATTCGTGTTGTGCTATCACTCTCATACGGATGTAACACGACACGAACGCCACCTACATCTCCTCACAAGCATAGTATCCGA
This sequence comes from Flavobacteriaceae bacterium, assembly GCA_031289875.1. Classification (GTDB taxonomy): domain Bacteria; phylum Bacteroidota; class Bacteroidia; order Flavobacteriales; family Weeksellaceae; genus Apibacter. Next base: position 488 of record JAITOO010000020.1, on the reverse strand, counting down.
AACCCCGTCCCGCCACGTGAGTGGTTTCTCTTCCATAAATACCATGTTACCTCCATAAGGGGCTTTGCGCCCGTGATTTGCGTCCATCCTACCAGAACAGTCCCAAAATGTCAAGGAGTTAATCCACTACATGTCAAGACGCAATAGAAATGTTCTCTACCTTAGCGCAATAGAAATCGCCCCGCGCCCCCCGCGTGTTCCACCACATACGCATACGCCGTCTCGAAATCAGGCACCCCGCCGGTCGCGCCGATGCGGGTTACGTTGTGACTCGCTACAGCGCTGGCGAAAACAGCGGCGGTTTCGGGCGACCAGCCTTCCAGCAAGCCGCGCAAAAAACCGCCCGCAAAGGAATCACCCGCGCCGGTCGTGTCAACCGGCTTGAAGGCGCTGAACGTGGGGATGCGCCACTCGTCCTTGAAGTCGGTTAGGTAGCAGCCTTCGCTTCCGAGTTTCACGATGAGGAGCTTCGCGCCGAAAACTGAAAG
>JAITOO010000076.1 GCA_031289875.1 Flavobacteriaceae bacterium | reverse complement strand
GGAATTAGCTGCAGACACAAAACATTATGAAAATTTTGGCTTTCAGCCGACAGGTAAAACATTTAATAGTCATAAAAAATAAAAAAACCACGAATACTGAGCTAAAAGTCTGGTTAAGTATGGATTACAGACAATCTCAAAGGCATTGCTTACCCCTGATTTCTAAACTTGAAAAAAATATCTTTCAATTTTTGTCATGTACTTGGACAACAAATACAAATAACTTTCGTTTTTTTATTAGCTTTGTAAAATTATTTTCTTGTATGAAAAAAGTTTTTTTTGTCATAATTTCTCTAACCCTTTTCGCCGCCTGCTCCACCAAAAAGGCGGGGATAACCAACCGCACGTATCACCGCATCACGTCGTGGTACAACACCATTTTCAACGGCGACCAAACCATGCAACAGAATTTGGCGGAGAAGAAAGCAAGTTATAAAGACAACTACTCCACGATTTTAAAAGTCGAACCCATTGACCCGTTCGAGAACGATTCTTTGGAAACAGATGTAAACGACGAAGACGGCTTTGGCAGGATAGGAACGTTGCCGAGAAGAACTTCTTCCAATCAACCCGCTTACGCAGGAGTCAATAATAACAACAACCGCAATCGCACGGTGGACAAACTCCTCAACGCCTCAGGTTTCGGCAATGATAATACCAACAATACCGCTCCCCAATCAGACGGTCTGGAAAGGGTGATTGAAAAAGGAAACAAGGCGATTGACAACCATTCCATGCTGATTAACGACAAAGAATACAACTCCATGCTTGCAGAAGCCTATCTCCTGCTCGGCAAGGCAAATTATTACAGCCAAAAACCTTTCGACGCTTTGAACTACTTGACTTACATGAACAAAACGCTGGTCAAAAACCGTTTGCAAAACGAAGCCAAGAATTACATCGCTTTGGCAAACGCACAGGCAGGCAACATTTTTGAAGCCGACCAAATCTTTGAAGAATTAAAAACCACCAAACTCAAAAAGCGGGACAGGAAGCTGGTTTCCAAATCTTATGCCCAATTTTTGATTGACCGGAAAAGATACCCGGATGCCGTAGAAGCGTTGGAGGCGGCTAAAAAACACAACAAAACGCGCTATGACAGAGGAAGATACAGTTTCATACAAGGACAGTTGTATGAAAAATCAGGAGATGAAGACCATGCGCGGGAATATTATCAGGCGGCGTACAAGAAAAAACCGTCTTCCGAGTTGGAAATCAAGTCGCAGATTGCTCTGGCAAATCTTTTCAAAGGCGACAGCGCCGATTACCGCAATCAAATTCATTTCCTCAAAGGCTTGACCAAAAAAGGATTGTATCAATCTCGAAAAAATGAATTGTACTACGCAATGGCGGTAACTGCCTTGAAATCAAATAGAGAAAAAGAAGCTATGAATTTCCTCAAAGAATCGCTGAAAGGGCAGGAAAGCGACCCTCAAATCAGGGGAATGGCATACAAGTCTATTGGAGATATTTACTTCTCAAAGCCTGATTACATCTATGCGGGAGCGTATTATGACAGTGCGCTGATTCATCTCATCGACCCGAGCATAAAAGCAAAACTCATTTCCAAAAATTCGAATTTAAAAGAAATTACCGAAAAATATTTTCTTATCAAGAAAAACGACAGTATCTTGGCTCTAACTCGAATGTCTTTTGATGAGAAAAATCAATACTTCCAAAAATATATTGACAGCCTGAAAATCAAAGAAGAAAAAATGCGCAAAGAACTGGAAAACAGCCAGTCAAGAAAAAACACGACAACTTTTGCGACAGAAACTTTGGATGAAAGCATCAATTCAACGGCAACAGCAACCAAAGGCAAGTGGTATTTCTACGACACAGGACAGAAACAGAAAGGTATGGCTGATTTCAAGAGACTTTGGGGCAGCAGAGGGCTGGCAGACAATTGGCGGCTCAGCAAAATGGGCGGCAGTTCGGTGGACGACCAGCGCAACCAACTTATGGGAACGGCTTCGGCACAAGACCCGAGACGTTTCGATGTGGATTTTTACACGGAAAAAATCCCGACAGACTTCGAAGAAATCAATGTACTGAAACAACAGCGGGACACAGCGGAACTGGCTTTGGGAATTGCCTATTACGACCATTTTTCCGACCTGAAATCTGCAACTTCAACTTTAGACCATCTGCTTTCTACTCCGCCTGCGGACAAAGATGTGGAAATCAAAGCGTTGTATAACTTGTTCCGTTTCAATCGCAAAGCCGACCCTGTCGTTGCTCAGAAATACGGAAATGTGCTGACTTCTAAATATCCAAATTCCAAATATGCTGAATATGTGCTGAATCCGTCGGAAGATATTTTCAAATCCAAATCTTCCGAAGCGCTGACTTTTTACGAAGAAGCGTACAAAAAATACGAGGACGGCAGCTACGAAGAGGTGAAAACCATGTCTCAGGAAGCGCTGACCCGCTTCCCAACAGACGAACTCATTGCCAAGTTTTCATTGTTGTCTGCTTTCTGCGACGCAAAACAGGGCAATAAACAAGCCTTTTTGGAAGGGCTGGAACGCGTTTCCGTAGCTTTTGAAGAAAAACCCGAAGGACAGAAAGCAGCAGAATGGCTGGAATATTTTAAAAATGAGGAAAAGGAAGAAACTGCAACTCAAACTCAACAGCCTGAGCAAGTTCAGCAGAAAACTCCGCAGCCGGAACAAGTTCCGCAGTCTTTGGACGAAGAATGGGAAAATCTGCCCTCCAAGCCTGAGAATGAAGACAATAATCCTGAGAAAGTGGAAGTACCGGAAAATTCTGATTCGATGTTAAATCCCAAAGCTACTGAAATTTTGAGGCGGAATATGAAAAAAGATAATTAAAAAGTAGCAATTTCAATTTCCTTTTTTACCGAAGATGGTTTCCGCATCAAAAGAAAATTACGCAAAAACAGCATCTAATCCGCTGTTTCTCTTGATTTCGGCTGAAAAAGTTATCGGTTGCATGAGGCATTTTCAATTTTTAATTGCTTGTAAAATCTTGTCGAGTTTGGTTTCGCCTTTGAAAGTTCTTACTTTCTGTCCATCAGTATTATACAAAATCATGTAGGGAATGGATTTCACTTCAAAAACACGAAAAAAAGCCCTGCTTCCGTCATATAGAATCGAAATATTTTCTTTGCCGTTGAGGTCGTATTTTTCTGCAAAAGCCTTGATTTCAGCCAAGTTTCGTCCTGAAATGAACAAAATCTGTGTGTTTTGAAATTTTTGATGATTTTTTGAAAATTCTTCCGCTTCGCGCTGGCAGTGGATGCAGTCGGGATTAAAAAACAAAAACAAAATATTTTTTCCCTGCGGGATATTTTTATTAGTAAACAATTGATTATCCAATTGTTGGATACTGAACTCGGGAATTTTTTCCGTATTGACTTTTGTGCCGTACAAAGTCTTGTAGCCCAAAACACCGAATAAGGCTATACCTGCCAGAGTAACAATGAAATACAAAATATTTTTCATATTGAAAGAATTTATTGCAAAAGTAAAAAAAATTACGAAAGCATTTTCATTTCCAAATTAATATGTGCGCCGAAAAACTTTTTTGCCAGCTTTTTAAACGTCGGCGTGAGGTCTGAAACAAAAAATTCATAGGTTGGAGTGGTGTTTTCCGTCAATAGTTTCATGCGTTCTATTTCCTGTTTCACATGATTGGCGACAATCAGAGGCGAATCAAAAATCCGAATTTTGTTTTGGTAATAATTGTTTACTTCGCTAAAAATCAGAGGGTAATGGGTGCAGCCCAAAATCAGGGAATCAATATTTTTCAATTTTTTCTTGGAAAGATAAGTTTTCAAAGTGATTTCTGAAATTGGGTGATGAGTAAAACCGTCCTCAATAATCGGAACGAGAAGCGGCGTTGCAAGTTCTTCTACAATTATGTGTTTGTTCAGTCTTTGAATGCTTTTTTTGTAAATATGAGAAGCAATCGTTGATTTTGTCGCAATAACGCCAATATTTTGACTGAAATTGTATGCAACTTTTTCCGCAACAGGAGAAATTACATCGAAAACAGGAATTTTTTGAGTTTTTGCAAGCGCTTTCACTTCCTTCAAAGCGTTTGCAGTAGCGGTGTTGCAGGCAACGACAATAGCTTTGCAGTCTTTGCTGAGCAGAAAATTCGTGATTTGCGTAACGTACTCAACGATAACCTCTTTTGACTTGTCTCCGTAGGGCAGGTGTTTTGAATCGCCGAAATAAATCAGGCTTTCGTTGGGCATCAGTTGCTTGATAACGCGGGCGACGGTCAATCCGCCAACCCCCGAATCAAAAATACCGATGGGTTGATTTTGTTTCATCTCTGCAAAATTAATACTTTATTGTTAATCAACGAAAAACAGCCGCGAAATAATCCCGTCCGTTCGGAAAAGACATTCAGGGTGGATGGTAATTATTTCATTATTAATCAAAACCAAATTTTCTTTTTCCAAATTTTCTAATTCCCGATGAAAATAACGGACAAATTTTTCCGAAAAACGTTGTTCAATTTCCGCAATACAGATTCCCCACATCGTCCTCAGTCCCAGCATAATATATTCATTGTATGCTTCTTTTTCAGAGAGGATTTCCTTTTCCGACGGAAGTTCATATTTTTCTAACGCGTTAATATACTTGATGTTATTGGCAACATTCCAGCTTCGTTGAGATTTTCCGTCGAAAGAATGCGCCGAAGGTCCTACCCCCAAATACGCCTGATTTTTCCAATACGAAATATTGTGCTGCGAAAAAAATCCTTCTTTCCCGAAATTGGAAAATTCATATTGTACAAAACCGTTCTTTGTCAGCGTATCTCTCAGAATTTCAAACTGTTTCCACTGTTTTTCTTCGTCCACAGGTGCAATCTTTCCCTTTCGGATTTGATGCTCAAACGCCGTCTTCGGCTCGACGGTCAAGGCATACGCTGAAACGTGCGGAATGTCCATCTCCAAAGTCTTTTCCAGATTGGATTTCCAATGTTCATCGGTGGTTGCCTGACTTCCGTAAATCAGGTCAATGGAAATATTTTTAAACCCAAATTTCTGTGCATTTTTAATGCAGTTTTCTGCCTGTTCGGCATTATGTGCACGGTTCATCAGGCGCAAATCTTCGTTAAAAAACGATTGAATGCCGATACTGAGACGGTTTACAGGCGTTTGGATTTTGAGATTCTGCAAAAATTCAGGGGTTAAATCATCGGGATTGGCTTCGAGTGTAATTTCCTCTAATTCAGACAGATTATAATTTTCTTTGACTTTATCAAAAATCAAAACCAATTCTTGAATATTGAGAATTGAAGGAGTTCCTCCTCCCAAGTACAAGGTTTTTATATTAGAATTTTCCGGCTCTTTATTTCTGATTTCCAACTCTTTAATTAGAGATTGAATCATTTGAGATTTGAATTTCAATTGAGTGGAAAAGTGAAAATTGCAGTAGCTGCATTTCCGCCTGCAAAAGGGAATGTGAATGTAAATGCCGGACATTCGATATTTTATTGTTTTTTAAGCAACTTCTCTATTAATTCGTTTTGAGAATCAATTAATTGCGTGATTTGTTCTTGATTTTGTATCCTATATCCATGATTTTTTGTTACAAAGATACAATTTTGAATATACTTGCAACGATTATTCTTTTTGGAATGGGAGAGACGATAAACCCATGCTTGAAAGGAAAATAGAGCCCTTGCTAAAATCGCAAATTAGTTTTAAAAGCAATGATTAGATGTTAAACTGACTGTTAATTATTGCTTTTTTCTTTTTAATTCTCTAATTTTGCGGTCGTTAACAATTTTTTGAAATTTAAAAGCTATGCGTTTTCCAAAATTTTTTACTGTAACCACCTTGTTCTTAGTTGTTTTCACTTTTGGGCAGCCGAAAACCACCGATAATATGCAAGTAATGCAAAGTGCAGCCGCCAAGAAAGTCAGCAAATCTGACGAATTTAGGGCGGTATGGGTCGCTACGGTTCTGAATATCGACTGGCCCTCAAAAACAGGCTTACCCGAAGAACAGCAGAAAAAAGAATTTTTGGAAATCCTCAGCAACGTGCAAAAATGGAACATGAACGCGGTCATTGTACAGGTAAAACCCTCATCAGATGCTTTTTACCAATCCGCGCTCAGCCCTTGGTCGAAATATTTGACCGGCAAACAAGGCGTTAGTCCGGGCTACGACCCGCTGGCTTTTATTATTGAGGAAGCCCACAAGAGAAATATCGAAGTTCACGCATGGTTCAATCCGTTCCGCCTTTCGGCTGGAAGCGCAAGTTGGAGCGGCTTGTGCACAGACAACATTGCCTACAGACATCCTGACTGGGTCGTACGCTATGGCGACCAACTATTTTTGAATCCGGGGATACCCGAAGTTTCTAACTATGTGATAGACTGCATCATGGAGGTCATTAAAAATTACAATATCGATGGCGTTCATTTAGACGATTATTTCTATCCCTATAAGGTTGGAAAGTTAGAATATCCTGATTATAAGGAATTTGCCCAATATGGAATCACTTTTGCCAGCAAAGCCGATTGGCGCAGAAGCAACATTAATAATTTCATACAACAGCTTCACAATCAAATTAAAACGGAAAAAAATCAAGTGGTTTTCGGTGTGAGTCCGTTTGGCGTTTGGAGAAATCAAACTTCTGACGTAAGAGGCTCAAAAACAAAGGCTTTGCAAAATTATGACGATTTATACGCAGATGTTTTCCAGTGGATGGAAAAAGGTTGGCTTGACTATGTTGCGCCGCAATTATACTGGCACAGAGGCAATTCCGCCGCAGATTATTCCACGCTGGTAGAGTGGTGGAACAATGCTGCCAAAGAGACAAAAACCAAACTGTATATCGGTATGGCAGCGTATCGGGTAGCACAATGGAAACAGCCCGACGAACTTGTGCAGCAAATTTATTACAATCGTCAGTTTTCGGAGGTGAAAGGCAATATTTTTTTCAGCTACAAATCTTTCCAAGAAAATCCCAAAGG
>JAITOO010000049.1 GCA_031289875.1 Flavobacteriaceae bacterium | reverse complement strand
GAATAATATCCATAATAAATTTGCTGTTATTTTGAGGTTCTTACAGCTTCCCCTCTCTTGCTTTTGTTGTGGATGCAGGAATTGAACCTGCTCCTAATTTAATCATTGACAGTCGTATCACAGTTTCCGTGTTAATTATATGATTAATGCGCATCCCTCCTGTCGCAGTGTCCCTTATCAATGACCAATCGTTGCACCATTTACACCAATCCACATGATTCATTTCTTGACGTACCTCCCCTTTTCATCTCTTATCCGTGTGAGTTGTTTTACTTCTTTTTCGAGGATTTTTATCCTCTCCGAAAGATGAAAGTTTTCATCTTGCTTTTCACCGAAATAATCGGTGAAAAGCTGATTAACATTGAGAAGCCTTTCCAATTCCTTTTTTTTAATAATTGATAATCCGAACATAACTGTATAATTTAAAAGTTTATAAATAATGCTATTTCCGTTTTCCGAACAGTTCTAAAGCGAGAGGAGCGTCGCATACGATTTTCCTCCCCATTTGTTTTATAGCAGGTTCTATCCAACCGTCCCGTCGGTATTTCCCTACCATTGTTTTTGAACATCCCAATAGTTCTGCAATACCGTCAATACCGTGCACATACTTTTTTTCGTCGTATTCTAAAGTCTTTACGAATTCTTGTTTTGATGGAGTGATATATTCTAGTAAATCACCCAACGTCACGTCAATTAACCGTGTGTTTAAGTCTTTACACATCCTTATAATGTTTTTAGCTGTTCGGCAGATTCGGCAATTCCAATCAAAAAATTCTCATAATCATCAATAGACATTTTATTTTCTATAATAGAAAATTTGTCTATCGGATTATCGTCCCTGAGTGTTGTTATCGTCCCGAATTTGAAATCGCAAATAACCGATACTCTCTCGCTGAAAACATGAGTCATAGTTTTTGACACCGTTTCAAATCTTGTTTCACAATTGTAATTTTCCATTTCAATTATTATTTGATTCTTTACTCTGTGCCGCTAATCTCTTTTCAACCCGTTTTCTTATAAACCAAATAGTTGATTTTGAAAAGATATCATATTTTTCCATTAGGTATTCATCGATGGCGGTTTTCATCGATCCCGGTTGCTTTACTAACTCATTCCATTCGTTGAAAATGGCAAGCTCTTTGGCTTCTTTTCCGAGTTTAAAATCTGTTTTAAATACTGTTTTTCCCATTTTTCTTTAGTTTATTTTTTTATTATCATTTTAATTATTACTTTTGAAGGCGTTTTAATTAAAAATGATTGTGCAAATGTAAACATTGTTTCGATTAAAAACAAATAAATCGGAATTAAATTTCGTTAAATTTTTAATTTAATTTATATATGACTGAATTACAAAGAATTAAAAAAGTAGTAAATTGGCTTATTTTTATAGAATTTGCTGATAGTGATAAAGATTTAGCTGAAAAACTTGGCTATACCAAATCTTCATTCTCTCAAATAATAAATGGGAAAGTCCCATTAGCTGAAAAATTCATAAAAAAATTGTGTTCTACGGACGAAAATATAAACGAAGTTTGGATTACAGAAGGAAAGGGAAGTATGCTAAAGGAAGAATACAATTTAGGAAGTCAGATAACAATTCATAAAGAAGTTTTGGATGTGTTAAAGGCGCAATCGGAAAGTTTGAAAAGTAAAGACAAGCAAATAGATGAATTGTTATCTCTACTAAAGATACAGATATCGAAAACCAAAAAAACGGATGCCCGACGGGGAGAAAATGTCTCCTCTGCCGTTGCCGGATTGTCAATTTAGGAATGAAAAGTTATACAATAACTAAATATTGAAAAAAATGCACACCAGATTACTTGAAATAATAAAATACGAAACAGGAGGCAAACAAAACGAGTTTGCATTTATGATCGGGTGGTCGCCGCAATATCTTGCAAAGCTATTGAAAGGCGGAAACTTCGGAATTCAACCGGTCCTATCAATTGTTTCAAAGTTACAGGAAATAAATGCTCGTTGGTTTTTGACAGGGGAAGGAGAAATGTTTATCAATTCAAAACACACAGATATACGAAAAAAAATGTATGAAAATATGATAAGGGTTCTTGACATGGAAAAGTATATGCCTGTCATGTCTCCAATTGAATTAAGAGAATTTGAACAGTTTGTAACAGGCAAGAAGAAATCCGATTTCAATCCGGATATGGTCGATAAATGGGAAAGATTATTACAGGAACGAAACGAGAATATTAACGCGAAATTCAAATCCGCAAACAATAAATCAAAAGAGTTATGCAGTCGGAAGAAAGTCAAAAAATAGTGAAGCGTTTCTTTGAGGCAATTTATGCCCTAAAAGAAAGAAAAGCTATCAGGGGAAAGCAAACATTCACAACGAAGTACAAAATAAACAATCGAAATTTTTGGATGCTTGAAAAGAATCATGCAAGCGACATCATGCAGATGGCATGGCTTGGGAATTTGGTTAATGATTACGACGTTTCCGCCGAATGGCTGATAACGGGCAGGGGGAGTATGTTTACGAAAGAACCGCCGGTCCGATTGGGTTATTCAAACAAGAAAAAGCAATGAATATAAAGCGTGTTTGTCAATTCTTGCTTGATAAAGAGACTGGAAAATCGGATGCAAAATTAAGATACCGGATTAAATGGAATAGTAACCGGAGCATCGTTGCTTTTAATCTCGGATATCGAGTTGATGTTGCAAAATGGAGTATGGAAACGCAACGTTGTATAAATAACACCACACATGGGAAAAAGAAGATAGCCGCAAACATTATAAACAGGGAAATTCAACGTTTTGAGCAGATTTCCGACGATGTTTTTGCATACTTTGAATTAAAAGGGAATATTCCTTCGACAAGTGAATTTAGACTTGAGTTTAATTTGAAGACGGGTCGAGTATCTGAAAAAAAAGAAGAAACACTATTCGATATCCTTGAAAATTTTACAGAAGAAACAGGACGGATAAATCAATGGTCGCGTCCGTCGTATCAGAAATACGCAGCGTTAAAAAATCATTTGTACTCGTTTAATGAAAGGCTTGATTTCAATGATTTGAATAAAAATACTCTTATGGATTTTGTTGCTTTCCTGCGCGATAAATTAGAGATGAGAAACACCTCTATAGAAAACCAATTACTATATTTTCGTCGATTTTTAAATTGGTCGACTGAAAATAAATACAATTATAACCTTGAATTCAAAAAGTTTATCCCAAAACTGAAAACATCTGAAAAAAAAGTTATATTCCTTGATTGGGATGAATTAATGACCGTATATGAATTTTCAATACCTGAAAAAAATTCCGGCATGTCACGGGTTCGAGATGTGTTTTGTTTTTGCTGTTTTACAGGATTGCGCTATTCGGATGTAGCGAATTTGAAGCGTTCTAATGTATTTGATACTTACATTTCTGTTATAACGATAAAAACATCAGACAGTTTAAAAATAGAGTTAAATGACTATTCAAAATCAATTCTTTATAAATATAAAAATGATATTTTTGATAACAATCTCGCTTTGCCTGTTATATCCAATCAAAAAATGAATGACACACTAAAAGAATTGGGTAAACTATGTGGTATAAACAAGCATGTAACGGTAACATATTACAGAGGTAATGAGCGCATAGACGAAACATATCCAAAATACGCACTACTCGGGACGCATGCCGGTCGCCGAACATTCGTATGTAATGCACTGATGCTCGGTATATCTCCTCAAATAGTAATGAAATGGACAGGGCACAGTGATTATAAATCAATGAAGCCATACATCGATGTCGCAGACAAAGCAAAAGAGGACGCAATGACGTTATTCAACAAAAAGTCCCTTGTTTAAAAAATCGGGGACTAAAAATAGTTTAGTTTATTTATTCTTGTTTTTCTTTAATGAGATTAAAATATTGATATTGATAGATTTTTATTATTTTTCTTTATTTTATTTTGTTTCATATTTTCGTACTAACAGAACCTCGCTTTCCGCTGATCAGCTATAAATAAGAAAAATGAGGCTGTCCGAAAGGGCAACCTCATTTTTTTCTATACACAAAAATTATTAAGCGTTTCCAGCAGAACCCAATACGCTAACAACTTTATGTTTGTAAAGTTCTTTCAGCCATTCGCGGGCAGGTCCGAGGTATTGACGCGGATCGAACCATTCGGGATGCAAGTTGAAGTTTTCACGAATAGCGGCAGTCATAGCCAAACGTCCGTCGGAATCGATATTGATTTTACAAACAGCCGATTTAGCTGCGCGACGCAGTTGTTCTTCGGGAATACCGATAGCATC
>JAITOO010000208.1 GCA_031289875.1 Flavobacteriaceae bacterium | reverse complement strand
CCAACTGTAAAACTCAATACCTGCCTCGCCTGTGCCTGTCGCAACGAATTGTATTTCACGTTGCAGAGACGTTGCGTGCAACGTCTCTACGATGGAAAGGTCGCTGCTTTACGCCTTCATTGCGGGCTTGACCCGCAATCTCTCCGTGTTTTCAGGAGATTCCGTATCAAGTGCGGAATGATTGGAAAAACAAGGGGCTTGCCCCTTGTTGGTCGAATGTTGCGGGGCATCTGTATGGCTATAAACATTTGAACCCTAACGGATTCATTCCATCTGTTATAATTTGTTTATTTTTTATCCCTTAAACCTTGTGATAAATCAACGAGAATAATGGATTTGAGCAATACCAAAATATATTTCTCCCTGTCTATGGTTAATACTGTCAAAAATATATCGCCTCCTTACTTCGTAATAAACTCGAACGCAAACGGCTGTAAAGTAACCGTCAAAACGTTATTTGTGATGTTAAAATCCTGCCCGAAATGGCTTTTCATCTTGGAATAATCTATATTTTTCGGCAAGATGATTTTGATTTCCTTTTTTTCGTTTTCCTTATTCATCAAGTAAATAGACGTATCGCCAAAGTAAGTCCGCAAAACACCGAGCGTATTGTCGTCGGTTGGCAGAATCTGCGAATCGCCGTACAGCAAAGACATTTTTGATGTCCGCAGATGCGTAAGTTTCGTTGTGATGTCTTGCAGCCAAGTTTCGTCGGCGTTGTAATTGTCGAAAAACATCATTCTGCGGCTGTCGGGGTCGCCGCCGCCCGGCATTCCGATTTCGTCGCCGTAATAAATCACCGGCACGCCGGGAACTGCCATGATAAAAGAAATCAACTGAGCAGAAATCCGAAAACCGTCTTTGCTTTTATTTTCTATTCTTCGGTCGTAGCCTGCCTCACTTTCGTTTTCGCTCAACGACAAACTGCCGTCAAAGTAGGAAACTACCCGACCTTTGTCGTGGTTGCCCGTAACGTTTCCCATGACATTGTGTGCTCCAAAATAGTACCAGCTCTGCCTCAAAGCGTCTTTCAGGTCTGAAAAATTCGAGTTTCGTTCAATCAACAGATTGCGGATTTTGTCGTAAAGATTGAACTCAAACTGCGCATTGAGCATTCCATTGTTGATATACGAACTGATTAATTCATAGTCGCCGTAGGTCTCGCCGATTTGGTACAAAGGTCTGTTTTCAGGAATCAGAACTTCATTTTTGACTTTTTTAGTAGCTAACCGCCAGAAACTGTTGGGAATATGTTTCACCGCATCGTGGCGGAAACCGTCAATGTTAAATTTTTTAACCCAATATACTACGCTGTCACTCATAGCATTAGCCGCTTCGGGTTTTTCCAAATCCAAAGTGGGAATGAACTCGTCAAACCAAGTAGTAAGGCGGTGTTCGTCCCACATTCTTAGATTTTTAGTCCCGTCGGGAAGAAGCAGCGGCGTAACCCAGTCGGGGTGCTGTTTCAACATCGGATTTTTTTCGTGAACGTGATTGGCAACATAGTCAATAAGTACGTTGAAATTCCGCTTGTGGGCTTCGTCAAGCAGTTCCTTGAAATCTAAATCCGTACCGAAACGGCTGTCGATTTTCGTCAAGGCAACAGGCCAATATCCGTGATAGCCTGTAAATTTGGTTTTTGTCTTTCCGTCATCGTACAAACCGTAAGCTCCGTAAGGGTTTTGATGAAGCGGAGAAATCCACAGCGTATTGATGCCCAAATCGGTAAAAAATCCGGACTTGATTTTTTCGGTAATTCCTTTCAAATCGCCTCCGTTGTAGTCGTTTAGCGGTAAAACTTCGTGAGAATTGAGCGGTTCGTCATTGGATTTATCTGCATCGTTGAATCTGTCCACCATTAATGAGTACAAAATCATCGTTTGCTGGTCTCTTCGGTTTAACTCGTTGGTATTCAGAATAATTTTGCCTTTTTCCAAAGGTATCAGCATATCGTTGGAAACTTGATCTTTATTGAAACCGTAAATTCTTAGCCAAGTTCGGTTTTTATCTTTCAATTCATTGACAGGTAGTGTAATAGTGAGTTTTCCGTTAGTGTTTTTTTGATATTGAGAATCCAAAAGGAAGTTGTCTATCAATACCAAATATTTGACATTTTTGTCCGAAGATTCTATAATTAACTGATTATCATTAATTTGCTTGCCAAAAATAAAAGGTTTTTTAGCATCAGGATTTCCTACGGTGAATAAGGAATTATTGCCTAATTTTTTTGGATTTTCGGGGTCGGAAAAGTCTTTGCCGTCTTCCACGAGGCAGTATTCATAGGTTCCGGGATTCAGAAAAGTTTGGAAAGTGTATTTTCCGTTTTTAAATTTCAATGGCGTGTTGTCCACATTCCAGTTGTTGAAAGTTCCTTTGATTTTCAGATTTTTGTATTCTTTGATGGGCGTAACGGCGTAACTGAACGGAATTTTTTCGGTTTTCCTCACAGGAATTGCATATTTCATCTGATTTTTTTCTACAATCAAAGCGGTTACGGATTGAGCCGGTATTCCGCTTAATATCAAAAAGTTGCCGTCTCGTTTTGCGGTTAAGCCGTCAGGAACTTTCACAACGGTAATTTCTCCCGAAAGGGAAAAATAGTCGTCCAAATCGACGGTTACGGGCTCAGGCTGCAACTGAATCATTGAAGTCAAGCCGACGATTTCGCCCGTTTTGTTTTGAGAATAGAACAAACTAACTGATAAACAGGAAATTACCAAGATTGTATTTTTAATTCTTTCCATGATTTTGATTATTTTAAATTCGGAATTATGTATAACAAATGATATTTAACAAGACTGTCAATCGGACGTTTCAGTACGCTTCCGATAACCAAGTGATTTTCAGCGCAGACGGTGTGCAGCGTCTCTTCGTAATAATGGGCAATCGACCCGATGAAATTGATTTCTGAAAATCGAGCCTCCGGATATACAAGTACTTGATTTTCAACAAATTCTTTCATAGATTGATAAATAAGATTCTGCATGAAAGGTTCATATTTATGCTCTACGACAAAACGGCTGAATCCCGCTACATAAGCATTTGGAAAAGTTTTTTTGTAAACATTTTCATTGACCTCGTCCACCGTGAGGTTATTATGACTTTTATTGAAAGCCGCTTCCAAATGTGGAGGCATTTTCTTGACGAAATGCGCCAACAAAAGGCGTTTTCCCAAGTTGCTGCCGCTGCCTTCGTCTCCCAAAATCCAGCCCAGCGACTCGGTATCTTCGCGCAGATTTTTTCCATCAAAATAGCAGGAATTTGAGCCTGTTCCCAAAATGCAGACAATCGCAGGTTTACCGTTGTAGGCGGCATAAGCTGCGCCGAGCATATCGTGGTCAATGTGGATTTGAGCCTGCGTGAAAATTTGTGTAAAAGCCTTTTCCAAAACAAATTTGCTTGCTTTGGAAGAACAGCCTGCTCCGTAAAAAAACACGTGTTTGATTTTGTTGGAAATCTGTGTCAATTCTGCATTTTTTGACAGTTCTTCTACTGCTTTTTCGGTGGTTACCAAGTAAGGATTCAAGCCGAGCGTCTGCGTTCTCAGTACCTCTTTTCCGTCATAATCCATTGCTGCCCAGTCGCATTTCGTTGAACCGCCGTCTGCAATCAGTATCATAAAATGAATATTTTTCGTTTAACCGTGCTAAGATACGACCTAATTTCACAACTTACAAAACTATTAATTGTAAAAAGTACACTTTTCTCGTAATAATAGTGGAAAACAAATTCAAAATTGTTTTTATAAAAACTGTCCATCGTTTTTCAGGCATTGATAATGAGGTATATACCTTGATTGTTTTTTGTTTTTATTACTTTTGAATCGTTAGATTTTCAAGGACGTGAAAAATAAAAATTCAACAAATATGTATAAAAACAATACTTCATTAGCCCTGCCTGAAATTCTTTATTCCCCACAGTAAATATCGCCTTGCAGGGCGCAAAGCGATCCAGATTTTCCAATAAATTTGGTCTTGAAAACGTTCGACGGAAACCTTTTTTCCGTTGCTGCGGATTACGGCAGTTACCACGCCGATTATGTCGGAAATTCGGGCTTCTTCCCTGCCGAAATTTCCGTCGCCCTGAATGACGAGTTCTTCTCCGTTGATTTTGATGATGCGGTGTAGAAGATGCTTTCCTTTGTACCGAAACAATACAATTTGACCTTTTTTTAATTCTCTGATTTTGAGCGGTGAAAGAATGACAATATCAATATTGCTGCGCAGATAAGGAAGCATACTGATTCCTTTAACCCTTAATTCGACTTCGTTTCCTGCTGAAATAATATTTTCTATTTCTTTAAAAAACAGTTCGTTGGGTATTGATTTCATATTCTTTCCTCTTTTTTCAATGTGGAAAAAACTAATTGTGCCGCTTCGGTGTTGGGCAGGCATTCCAAGTGATACACCGGCGTTTGCTGTAAAATATGGGAAAGCATTTCGTAAATTTTTTCGGACAGGTCTTTGTCGTAAGCCAAAGCGGGCGGACAAGAGGGAAGCAATGCTCCGATTGCCTCTATTTTGCTGAGTTTCCGAATTTTATTGTGCGGCGCTTGGCTCAACCTTACGATTCCGGCAACGGGTGTCTGTTTGTTTTTGTAGCAAGGAGTTTTTCCGCTCCAAGGCGAACCCCAAACGGCAAGTTTTTGATTTTCATCTATCTGCAAAAACGGACTGTCGTCGTTCAACAGCTCTGTGTTTGGAATATCTTTCAGCCAGAGGCGCGTATGCGTACTTTTGCCTGTTCCGGATTCTCCGAGGAAAAGCACGGATTTTTCGTTGTAAGTAATTGTAGAAGCGTGAATTGCGGTTATTTTTCTGTAAGCACAGGCGATGTTGAATGCCAGCCAGAAAGCAAAACGAGTTTCATCAGTTGCGCTTCTGTTGAGGCGGGCGGTGAAAGTTCCATTTTCGGCAGGCGAAATTTCCATGAGCAAGGCGGGCGCATTTTCTTTTTCCATGCGGAGAAACCAGCCGTTTCCCTTTTTGTAAAAGTAACTTTGGGTTTGGTATGAAACTTCCTTTGTTTCAAATTGATACAGTAAAATTTCTCCGGACTTCTCCGAAAGAGAGGCATCCGATTTCAGCGTGAGCAACGCTTTTGTCGTTGAGACATCAGGAAAAATTTCAAATCGGCTATACCAAGATTTGTTTTCTATGATTTCCGCGTCTATGCAAATGGTCTGCCCGACAATGGATAAATATCTT
>JAITOO010000168.1 GCA_031289875.1 Flavobacteriaceae bacterium | reverse complement strand
TTTTTCTTCCAGACTCTTGACTTTTCTAAAAAAAGCCGTATATTTGCATTCTCAAATTTTAGTCAAATGAAAAAAGACATACACCCAAGCAATTACAGATTGGTGGTTTTCAAAGATATGAGCAACGGCGAAATGTTTCTTTGCAAGTCGGCAGCAGAAGCCAAAGACACCATCGAATATGAAGGCGTTAAGTATCCCTTGGTGAAAATGGAAATTTCAAGTTCCTCACACCCTTTCTATACAGGAAAAGTAAAATTGGTAGATACCGCAGGTCGTGTAGATAAATTCTTGAATAAATACAAGAAGTTTCAAAAATAACCGCGCTTTCATTATTACAGCATTGCTGAAAAATATTTTTTCATAACAACCCTTTCTGCGTAATCCGGAAAGGTTTTTGCTTGTCGTTTCCTGAAAAATCTTTATTTTTGTTCCTTAATCCAAATCAGTCCGAAGCCTGACCGCTTACGGCTTAAAGCAGTAAAGTTATGAATATCATTCTTTTTGACGGCGAAGAACGTTCGAATCTGCTCCCTCTGACTTTCACCCGACCTGTGGCGGAACTCCGCATGGGGATACTCACTTTCACCGAAAGGTGGAAAAAAATCTTGGAAACCGACCAAATTTCGTTTCTCACGGAAAAATATTTGTCGGAAAAATATCCCACACGGAAAGAAGCTGAAAATCTGTTTATTAACCCCGCCTATTTTCCCGACAGGGATTTAATCCTGACCTTAAAAAATTTACAGTTGGGCGAAGCGCTTTTCTGTAATGACACTATAGTTGCTGCAAATGCGAGTTTTGAGAATTTTCAGGCGCAGAAATTTATGCACAAGAAAGAAATCGAATTGACTTCTTTCCACATTCAATATGCTTGGGATTTGTTCACTTATAATTCCCAAGCCATTGCTTATGATTTCAAACTGCTCACACAGGGAAAGAAATCTCAGCCGTTGTCAAACACTGTGCGGGTCATTGGCGACGAGTCCGGAATCTTCGCAGAGGAGGGAGTTGTTGCTGAATGCGTGATTTTAAACTCAACCGAAGGAGAAATCTATCTCGGCAAAAATTCCAAAATTTTGGAAGGTGCAATGATTCGCGGCTCATTCGCTCTGTGTGAAGGGGCGCAAATCAACATGGGTGCAAAAGTTTACGGCGCCACGACAATTGGACCGTATTCCAAAATCGGCGGAGAGGTCAATAACATTGTGGTTACGGGCTATTCCAGCAAGGGACATGACGGTTTTTTAGGAAATTCAGTGTTGGGCGAGTGGTGCAATTTGGGGGCAGATACCAATTCTTCCAATCTGAAAAATAATTATTCCAAAGTGCAGTGCTGGAACTACGCCGCTTCGCAGTTTATCAATACAAATCTTCAATTTGCGGGGCTGATCATGGGCGACCATTCCAAGTCGGCAATCAACACACAATTCAATACAGGAACGGTAGTTGGCGCATTTGCCAATATCTTCATATCCGGATTTCCCCCAAAACTCATTCCTTCTTTTTCGTGGGGCGGAGGCAAGGGTAATCCGAAATTTGAACTTGACAAGGCTTTTGAAGTTGCCGAAAAAGTAATGGAAAGGCGGCACATTCCTTTCACAGAAAAAGACAAGAGAATAATAGAGGAACTTTATCAAATGGCAGATTAATTCATGTGTTTCCTATTTGGTTGATAGGATTAATGGGGTGATTGTAAAAATATTAGATTAAATTTTCGTTAAAATAAAAAAAAGTTCTAAATTTGCTTTTTATAAAAATAAATATAGAATGGCTGGGACTTATAACAACATTCTTGAGTTAATCAACAATACGCCGTTAGTACGCTTAAACAAAGTAACGGAGGAGATGAAAGGGCACTTCTACGCAAAGTTGGAATGCTTCAACCCCGGACATTCCACCAAAGACAGGATAGCGTTATACATCATTGAAAAGGCTGAAAAAGAAGGCAAACTGAAAGCCGGTGCCACGATTGTCGAAACCACATCAGGCAACACAGGATTTTCTATTGCCATGGTCAGCATTGTCAAAGGTTACAAGTGTATATTGGCGGTCAGCGACAAAACTAAACCTGAAAAAATATCCTTTTTAAAGGCTATGGGCGCAAAGGTTTATCTCTGCCCTGCTAACGTACCTGCTGATGACCCAAGGTCTTATTACGAAGTGGCTAAAAGAATTGCCGAAAAAACACCTAACTCTCTCTACATCAATCAATACTTCAACAAAGAGAACACCCGCTCCCACTATCTGACCACAGGTCATGAAATCTGGGAACAAACGCAGGGAAAAATCACCCATTTGATTGGCTGTACAGGAACAGGCGGAACGCTCACAGGCGCAGCGGAATATCTGAAAGAAAAAAATCCGGAGATAAAAATCATCGGAGTAGATGCCGTAGGCTCTATTTTGAAAAAATATTTCGACACAGGAGTTATTGACCTCGATGAAATCCGCCCATACCAAATTGAAGGATTAGGCAAGAACCTGATTCCCGAAGCGTTGGATTTTTCCGTCATTGACCACTACGAAAAAGTAACCGACGAAATCAGCGCCTACGCTACCCGCGAACTGGCTCTGAAAGAAGGAATGATGGTCGGCTATACCAGCGGAGCATGCCTCACTGCCACGCGCCAGATTGCCGATATTTTCGACGCAAATTCCGTTGTGGTGCTGATTTTCCCCGACCACGGTTCGAGGTACATGACCAAAGTGTTCAGCGACGAGTGGATGACATCCCAAAATTTCGTCAAGAGCAAACTGAACGGCTTGGAATCCGATGCTACAGTAGAAAAAGTGATTTAAAAACAAATAAGTATTTTATAATTATTCTGAATGGATATTTTTGAAAGAATAAAAAACCACCCGGGACCTTTGGAAATCTACGCAGATTATGCAGAAGGCGATTATATTTTTCCCGTCTTGGAAGGAGAAATCCAACCAAGAATGAAATTCAAAGGAAAAGAAATGATTATTTGGAGCATCAACGATTACTTGGGCTTAGCCAATCACCCCGAAGTGCGCAAAGCCGACGCCGACGCTGCCGCCAAATACGGAATGGCATACCCAATGGGCGCAAGAGCCATGTCGGGGCAAACGCCTTTTCATGCAGAACTGGAACGCCAACTGGCTGAATTTGTCCACAAAGAATCCGCCTATTTACTGAATTTCGGCTATCAGGGAATGGTATCTATCATAGACTCTTTAGTTTCCAAAAACGACGTGATTGTTTACGACGTGGATAGCCATGCCTGCATTGTGGACGGCGTAAGGCTTCATTTCGGCAAACGATTTACTTATCAACACAACAACATCGAAAGCCTTGAAAAAAATCTTCAAAGAGCCGAGAAAAACACCGCAGAAACAGGCGGAGGAGTTCTCGTCATTACCGAAGGCGTTTTCGGAATGCGTGGAGAGCAAGGCAAGTTGAAGGAAATCATTGAATTAAAGAAAAAATACAATTTCCGTCTTTTGGTTGATGATGCTCACGGTTTTGGAACTTTGGGCAAAACAGGAGCAGGAGCAGGCGAAGAACAAGGCTGTCAGGACGGAATCGATGTGTATTTCTCAACTTTTGCCAAATCTATGGCAGGAATCGGAGCTTTTGTCGCTTCCACCAAAGAAATTATCAGGTTTTTGAAATATAACCTTCGCTCTCAAATCTTTGCAAAATCTTTGCCGATGCCGATGGTTATCGGAGCGTTGAAAAGATTGGAACTGTTGAAAACCAAACCCGAACTGAAAGCCAAACTTTGGCACAATGTAGAACGCCTGCAAAAAGGGCTGAAAGACAGAGGATTCGAGTTGGGGAGCACCAACACCTGCGTTACTCCCGTGTATATGCACGGCTCGACGATTGAAGCTACGCTTTTAATTAAGGACATCAGAGAAAATTACAGAATTTTTACCAGCGCAGTGGTGTATCCTGTGATTCCCAAAGGCATGATTTTGCTGCGCATCATTCCAACGGCGTCCCACAGCGACCAAGATATTGATGAAACGCTCCATGCTTTTGAAGCGGTGAGAGACAAGTTAGTGAACGGCGAATACAAAAAAGAAGAAGAAAATTTGCATTTAAATATTTGAAAAAGAGAAATATTAATTTCTAAAACAGTAGAATTAGGCAGG